>CAYQBW010000030.1:0-11397 GCA_964415725.1 uncultured Planctomycetia bacterium | reverse complement strand
TTTCCGGGCCGGGCCGGGGGCGGGGTTCCTTTTCCGGCGCCCCGGACGAAATGGGTGGCGTAGGCGATCTCCAGGTTAGGGTCCCCTGTCTTGGTGAAGCGAAGGGGCCGCTTTCCACCCTTGGTGCGGCGGCGGTAGGCCGTATAGGAGGGTTTGAGTCCCCTGTCCAGGGCGTGTGCGTGGAGGATCCGGAGGAGCCTGGAAAGGCGGGAGAGGCTGCCTGTGATGACCCGCTCCAGGTAGGGGACCCTTCCCCGGCGCCAGTCCTCCACCTGGGCGGGGCGGAGCAGGTTCATCCGGATGAGAACCTCCACGGGCGTCACCACGTCGCCCTTGGCCAGGATCTGGTTCACGGCCTGGACCACGCGGGGGTAGAGCTTGTCGTGGCGGTACTTGGCGCACCGGCCTCCCTTGGCGGGCTTTTTCTTCTTCTTCTTCTTCTTCTTTCCGGCCGGTTGTTCCGGGGCGTTCACGTGTGTCCTCCTTTGGGTGAGCAGGGCATTCTACAGGGGAGGCGCTTCCCGGAGAAGTCGGGAGGACCCGTCGACCTCTTCCGCGATCATCGTCGAGGGGACGGCGCGTCTTTCGGGGTGGAAGGCTTCGCGGCTCTAACAAAGATCGCGACGCGGCCCTTTGCCGGAATGGTCACCCTCACCCGGGCGCGCGCGCACCCATCCAAGGCAACCACTTCCGTTCGGTCCGTGGCATCGGAATCGAAATCATGCTTAATGGTGAGCTTTGCCCTGCCCTGAAGCCCTGTGTAATAGAGCGGCAATGGAATCGTGCCGGAAAAAGCTTTGTCCAGCGGGTTATAGAGCATGGCCAGCCCGCAGACCTCCAGGGCGGGGTTCACGTGCAACCACCCATCCCATCCACGGCCGTTGGCCCGGCGCAGATGGACGAGATCGGAATCCAGAATCGCCCTGTTCTTCTTGTAGAAATCGACCCATTTTTTTACCACGGCCCGGGTTTTCTCCGTGTCATAGAGCCTGGGGCCGCGATAGCATGCCTGAACCCCCGCTCCGAAAAGGCTGGCCAGCTGGGTCTCGTAATGATCGAGATGCTCGCAAAGCGGTTCCACCGTGGCGGCGGCTCCCCCGCCGTGATACTGGGTCAGCGGCACGAACATGTACCCCATGGTCGGACTCTTGACAAAGGTGCCGTCATAAATATTCTGGCGCGTAATGATCTGCTGGTATTCCCTGGGAAGGGACCAATTTGTTTCGACATAGCCCATCGGCTCCTTGTTGGACCCGTTCAGGAAATACCAGTCCGGAACCAGCAGGTAGATTCCCCGCCCCCGGCACCAGCGGTAAAAATCGCGGATCTGCACCCACTGCATCCACTGTGAATCATAGAAATCACGGTGCCCCGGGTGCCGCGTCGAGGCGCAGGTGTCGCCGGGATAGGAACCGTCGTGCTCCAGCGCTCCCGCGCCGACGTCCGCGTAGAATGAGCGCATCCGGCGGAAATAATTCAGTCCCCACGCCGAGCAGAGACAGGGGGAAGGGCCGAAATGGGACCCCTCGTAACGCCTCCGCGCCCGTTTTCCCGTGTGCTTCGATATGCAGACATCCCGGTCCTTTCCGCCCCGGCTGGCGAGCAGGGAATACCCCCCCAGAACGATCCCTTTGCCCTTCGCGTAATCAACCAGGTCTTTCATTTTCTTCCGGTACGCGGGATCCGTGGAGAGCGGGTTGAACCCGCTTCCGAAGGACAGGATCACCATTTCGAACCCCACGTCCGCGCACTGGTCGATCGCCGCCTTGATCCGGCCGGGGTCGCTGAAGGTGATGTGCATATAGATCGGATTCTCGCAGGTCCACGGGGCGAGTGTTTCCCAGAAGCGGCACTCCTCCAGGCCGCGGCGCCGGCGGTCCGTGGAATCCCGCAGGAGTTCAAAGACATGAAAAGACTCCCACTCCGCCCCCGGGGGCAGGTCCAGCGCCGGTCCGAACAGCGGGGCGCATTCCAGGAGGGTCGGCTGGTATAATCCGTAGTAGCGGATGCCCGTCCGTTCATACTCAGGGTCCAGTTTCCACCAAACGCCTGGATTGTCCTTCTGAGGCTCCATTTCGCCTCCGAAGGCATAATCGGTCACGACGAACAGGTCCATGAAACGATCCAGGTAATCACGCGGGGCCTCGACCTGGTTCTTGAGATAATCGGGGTGATCCAGGAGGCGCTGGTCCGGCGGAACCAGTCCGCTGTTTCGAATCGCGCGGGTCCACCCCTCCTCGATTTTCGGCGCCGTCTCGACAGTCGCCAGAATCTCGGCGGAAAACCGGTCCAGCCGAAGGGTTTTTTGTGTGGTGTTGCGCAAGGTGATCCACTTGGACAGGGCGGGTATTCCGTCATAGATTTCATAGTGGATATCGATGGACGGGAGGTCTGAGCGAGGGGGCCCCGTCCGGGGTTCCGGGCCGCGGATCAGAACGCTCAGAACATGGGAACGCCGTGGGGCGGACTGCCTGCCGCGATTGTCCACGCCGGCGCCCCTTTTGCCGACCTTCCCGACACGCAACAGCTCCGGCTCGCCATGGAGGGGCAAGACGGCGACCACCTGGAGGGGACAGCCTTCCGGAATCGCTTCCAGCCGGACCACATGGCCCAGCATCCGCATCCGCAATGTAACCGGTTTTTCGCGGTCGAAGTGTCCCTTCAGGATCTCCGGAAAACAGGGGGCGTGGGCCTCGAAACGTCGCGATGCCGGCCGCAACACCAGGCTGACTGTCTCCTTCCCCGCCACCAAGGCAAGGCCGGGTCCCCAGGAATTGGCCACGCGATCATCACCGCAGTCCAGTTCGACCTCCACGGTTCGGGCCCCCTCCGGCCATTTTCGCTCGATATAGACACAGGTGTTGGGGGGGGCGAAGATTTCGCCCGCTTTGCCTTCGTGACAAAAGGAGGCCCGGGGATCCGATTTGGTCAGGTGCACCTTCCATCCCTCTCGAAGGGCGCCGGAAAAGGTGTCCTTGAACAAGATCTTTCCGGAGAGCCGTTCCGCCGGGGCCCGGGGCGGGCGGTAATGCATGACAATGTGTTTGCCGGAAGGCGGCCACTTGACTTCCCGCGAAATCCATTCGGGGTGTCTCTTCCAGTCGAACCGCTTTACCACAGGAAGCTCTTCCCATCGGGAGAATTGGTAGGCCCGCGGATCGGAATCCATCCGGGCCAGCATCTCTTCGGTCAAATAGTTCTTGCAGGGCTGACCGATCAGTCCCCCGACGGCATACTGCCGTCCGTCGAGCGTAACGACGGCCTCCGGCTTGACGGCCCGCAGGACCGACTTGCCGGTCAAGGGATTGTCCAGTTCAACCGTGGCCGCGTTGGGGGCCAGGACAAACTTCCGCCGGATGATTCCGTTGGTCAATATCAAGGTGTCGGGGCCGGGGGCTTCCACCCTGGCCTTATACTGTTTCGGGTTCAGGAGCCAGTCGGCGTCCGGCCCGAAATCGATCCCCTCCGCCGCGGGTTTTCCGCAGGCGAAAAACATTATTAATATGGTCTTGAACAGCGCCGGCCGCATCTTGTGTTCTCCTTTTCATCCACAGTGCAAGGCCGAGGGGCTTACCTGCGGTAAGCGCGGGTCCTCCGGTTTCTACCGGGGCCTGATGACGATGCAGTCCAGTCCCATCCACGTTCTTTTTCCTCGGGACCTGGGATTGGGCCCTACAAGTTCGAAACGGACGGTGAACTTCCCTTCCACCGGCATCCAAAGCCCCAGGTTGACGGCCTCGACCCGGGGTTTCTCCGAAAAAAGATCCAGGCGGTCCACGGCGGTCTTTCCGTTGACCAGGATCCTCATGACTCCGAAATCGTAGCTTTTGGTGACATGAACAATCAGTGTGGCCGGGTGGAACTGTTCCGAAAAGGTGAATTCCAGGAAGTCCCCGGGTTTTTCCGCCTTGATGAAAAGATGCTTGCTGTTGCTCCATTGGGAGGGATGGAAACATTGGGCGGGACGCTGGGGGTAGACCGCCAGCCCGGGGGAAACCTTGGATGGTTTGAGTTCCTCGAATTCCAAGGCGTTCTGGACGCGATTCTTTGGCCCGGGAAGGCCTTGTTTCGCGAACTCTTCGATTTCGCCGAGGGACATGATGGGTTTCGATGCCGCCTCGACGGCGGGTCCCCGGTTGGACCTGGAGCCGGGGCGGGCGTACCAGAAGGTCACGGCCGAATACCCGAGGACATCGGATTTCCTGCGCTGTCCGGTGCCGGGGGAGGCTTCCATGTCGAAGCGAAGCCGCTTCTCGAAGGGGATCGCGTCGAGAGACCTGGACCTGGTGCAGATATTGAAACCCCGTGTCCGGCCGTTGCCGAGTCCCCCCACGCGGACGTTGGCGACGAAGGGTTCGTCGAATTCGTCGGCCCGCGTGGGCACCTTGCCTCCGGCCCATCCGTAGTAGTCTTCCGTGCCTGTGCCGAAATGGGTGGGGAACCCCTTCTCCCACGCTCCATCGACGTAGATTTTCTCGTCCCCTTCGCCCCACCAGCCGTCTGTCGGGTTCAAGACCGTCCAGGCGTCTCCCACGAAGACGCCCTTCCCTTGGATGTCCACGAAGTTCCAGTCGACAGGATGGTTCCCCCTGACGAAATCGTCGGGACGCCAACCGGCGTGGAAATGCAGGGAGAGGTCGTCCCAGTTGTAGGACACGGTGCTCACCCGGACCCGGAGGGAGACAATTCCCCCGGCAAGGTTCGTGAAGCGGATGGCCCCGGATTTTTGGTAGGGCATCAACCAGCGGCAGGTCATTACGCCGTCCTTGGAGACGGTCCGCTCCCAGGTTTCGAAGGGATGGAGGGAGTCGGCGCAGCAGAAGAAATCGCCGATGGGGCACCAGATGGTCCGCTCCCCGTCGAATTCGGCCTCCATTACGACGGAGCGAAGAAAAGGCGAGGCGCAGGGATCGAGGCGGATCACCAGCTCGCTGACCGCGGAGGGGCCCGGCGGGAGGGGCAGAGTCCCGGCCTTTCCTCCTTCCAGGGTGAATCTCGAGGAATTCGTTTCGACCGCCTCCACCGGCCTGGGAGAAACCAACCGCGCGGCGGCCTGCCGGAGATCGGCTTTTGCGGCCCGTAATTTTTCCAGGGAAAACGTTTCCACGCGGACGGCTTCGGGGTAGGCCCTGTAGTTGATGTTGTAATAGAAGGGCTTGGAGGTCATCGTGACCTTGCAGGATCTCGCGAAAGGAATGGGAAGATAGAAGACTCCCGCCCGGGTGGTTCGGGCGGCAAAGGGATATTTCACCGATCCCTTTCCGGTAAGAAGATCGATCAGGGGCTCGTCGAGAACGGGTTTTTCGGAACCACCGAGGTATATCCGGATACGCTGGGGTTTGCGGCCGAAGTAGAAGCTCGGGGCCCAGATCCTGGTGATGCACCCGGGGCCCATGTGCTCCATGACGACCCATTCGATCCTGCCGCCGATCTTTTCTTTCCGGATGAACCCCGTTCCATCGGAATCGGCGAACCACCCGGGCTCGCCGCGCCGCACAGACGCTCGGTTATAGCTGGAGGCCTGGAGGCAACGGTAGGGAGGGTTGGGATAACGGGTCACCGCCTCGCGGTCCGTCATTTCCTTCAGGAGGGATGTCATCGTTACGGCGGTATCCCGGTGTTCCGGAAGGCCGGGTTTCGACCTTGCCGGACCGCCGGCGCAGGCGCCGTGAAACATCAACGGGCAGGCGAGAAAGAGAATCGTCTTCGGAAAGAAACAAGTTGGTTTTCGCATGGAGGAAAGCTTTTTTCTGGAAGAGATGCCGGAATAAAAAGGCGGGATGCGGGAAAATTCAAGGGGGAACCGGAAGAAGGGCCCTTCCATCCCCCGCCTCTCGATGGAAGGAGAGGCAAATCCTTGTCCCCGGGGTTTTCGCAAGTTATCCTGGCTCTTTCCCTTTCTCGGCCGCCAAGGGCCGGCACGGCGGTGGGCGGACCGGATGTTGGAAGATCTTTTTTTTAGGCTGCGATGATGAAAAAGTTCGTTCTCCTGGTTTCGGGGCTCCTGGCGGCGCTCTCCTGTCCGGCCTTCGCGACGTGGTACGGGGTCAATGTCGAAAAGGGCGCGGACATCATGATGATGGACGTCCGCTGGCCCTGGTGGCCGGAGAGCACCTACTTCGCCAACTGGAATTACCACCTCCTCCCTGGACGAATCAGCGGATACGGCGGGTTCGCGGCGTCGGTGGAGGCGGTGGGGCCGAAGCACCTTCCCAACCTCGACCCGGAGGTCCAAGGGGCCTACCGTCCCTCTTCGGTCTGGTCCTTCTGGGGGGGGAACTCCAAGGGGGAGCCCGTCCGGGTGGAGGCGACGTCCCGGTTCAACTACCCGAAGCAATACATAGGCGAAGGGGCGAGCGGGTCCCTGGGGGGCGTCTGGCCCGTGGTCCGGCGGGGGCGGTGGTACACCGTGCTTCTCCGCCTCTGGAAGCCCGCGGGCCCCGGAAAACATGGGTATTCGTATATCGGGAGATGGCTAAAGGACGTGGAGGCGGGCCGGTGGTATCTCTACGGGATCATGCGCCTTCCCGTGGAGGTGGATTCCTTCAACGGAAACGCCGGGTTTCTCGAGGACTACTGGTTCGCCGGCCGGTCCGTCCGTTCCCTCCACCGGCGGCTCGGATACTACAGAAAGGACGGGAGGTGGCGCAAGGCGGACAAGGTCATCTACAATGTCCCGCCGCCGGGAAATACCCTCAATACATACTGGGTCGTCGACAAGATCGAGAAGGGCACGGTCCTGGCCATGGAGCTGAGTTCCAACAAGGCTCTTTTGCCCTTCAAACTGCGGGGAAAGACCCTGCCCCTTGGGAAGAAGACCAGTTTCACCTTGACCCAGCCCGACCGGCCCTCCCTGGACAAGCCGGCCGTCCGGGATGTCCGGGCGATCTCCACGGGAAGCCAGGTCCTGGTCTCGTGGAGCGTCCCCCCGGGGGCGGCCCCCCAGCTTTCTTACAAGGTCGAAATCTTCGAGGACGCCCGGTGCGCCGGCCCGCCCGCGGTCCGGATCGTCCGGAGGATGCCGACCACGCGGAAGGTCCTGGTCGACGCCGATCTTCCCTCCCCGGCGGTCCGGCTCACCTTGACGGACGTCTTCGACCAGCAGACCGAGCCTGTCGTGGTCCGGGCGGAGAAGGCGCCCGGGCCTTCGCCCGCCTCGAAGGTGAAGGCTTCCCGGGGGCTTCGCTACCGCATGTTCTTCTCCGGGGGCGAGCGCCACGTCAACGTCTTCTACCCGCCCTGCCGGAAGTGCAAGCAAAGCCGGGAGGAGAAACATTTCTTCGTTTCCCTCGAGGAGATCCGGAAGGCCCGGCTCGTCCAGCAGGGCCATTGCCTGGGGTTCGACCTCAATCTCAGGGGGGCGAGAAAGACCGGTTTCGCCTTTGTCTTCGACGGCCTGCTCCACGTGCCCGAGACGGGTCTCTACCTCTTTTCCATGAGAGGGACCGATGGATACAGGATCCGTATGGACGGAAAGGAGGTTCTTCTTTGGGACGGACTGCATGGGCCCGAGGAGAGGACTTTCTTCCTGAACCTGGCGGCCGGGGATCACCCCCTGGATGTGGAATATTTCTTCGACAGGCGCCAGCCCTTCTTCTCCTTGCGGTGGCAGGGGCCGGGCGACAAGGAGTTCCGGGAGATCCCCGTAGAGGCCTTGTTGCATCCTTCCACGGGAAAGACCCCGGTTCCACGTCTTTCCGTCCAGGCCGTGGAGGGAGGCCTGGTCCGGGCCCGGGTTGCCGTGGAGGCCAAGGGACGGAAGATCGAGAGGATCCAGCTCTTTTGCGACAAGATGCGGATCGCATCTTCCAGGGGGGAGAGGCTCCTTTTCCACGACCTTCTTCCCGCAGGCCGGCGCCGGGTCTGGGCGCGGGTCTTCTACGGCGGCAATCACACCGCCGACACGGAGCCGGTCTTCCTTCGGGTTCCCTCCGGGAAGATCACCGGGTGGAAGCTGGGGATCGCCGGGGAGGCGGCCTGCCCCCGGAACATCCTCCAGGTCTCGGACAACGCCTTCCGCTTCATCGGCGAAGGGGAATTCGTTCTCTACAGGAGGGTCCAAGGGGACTTCACCCTCACCTGCAGGATCGCCCGGTGCCTCGGCCTCGGCGGAGAACCCGTCAACGGCTCCTCCTGGGTGGGGCTTACGGTGCGGCGGGACGCCTCCCGGAACAATTACCGCTGGAGGCCTGAATTCGGGATCATGCAAACGGCGCGCCGCGGAATCCGGACGACCCCGGACCACCCGGACCTGGGCGGGGGGCGGATCTCGGTGCAGGTCTTTCCCAAGGGGCGGCGCTGGCTCCGGATCGTCCGGAAGGGACGCCTTTGGACGGCCTGGACCTCGGCGGACGGCAAGCGCTGGGAATTCGGGACCACCCACTACAAGCGGATCGCCGATTCCGTGGACGCGGGGATCGTCTTCCGGGCCTTGCCCCAGGACGCCCAGATGTACTTCCAGGCGGCCGTGACGGATCTCTCCTTGGAGAAAGGGGCGCCCCCGGGGTTCGCTTTCCCCAAGGCGGTCCCGGCGGCAAACACCAGGGATGTCCCCTTTACGGGGATCGCCGTGGCGCCCTCCGACCCGGAGGTGATCGTCCTGCGCTCCCCGGAAAAAGGACTGCTTCGGTCCGAGGATGGGGGGAAGACCTGGCGGGAGGCCAACGGGAACCTCAGAGGTCCGGCCAACTGCGTCCGGAGTGTGGCCATCCATCCAACCCGGCCGGAGGTGATGCTTCGGGCCGCCGGGAAGGCCGGCGCCGGCGGGGCCTTCGAGGGGGGCTTGTTCCTGACCCGGGACGGCGGGCGTTCCTGGGAGAAGCTGGATTTCCCCGGTGATTTCGACGGCCTGGGTCCCTCCGCCCTGTGCGGGGAGGTCCTCGTCTATCTCCGGAAGAAACCCGATGTCGTCCTGGCGGGGTGCGAGACCAAGGGGCTTTTCAGGAGCGAGGACGGCGGGCGGACCTGGAAGAGGATTCTCGGGGGAGGGAGGAGGTTCACGGCGGTCAAGGCCGACCCCTGGCACTTCCGCTCCGACGGCCGGGCGTTCCTCCATGCCGTAACCTGCCCCGACCGCTTTATGCCGCTCCTCGGCCGGGGCGGCCCGGCCTTCGCGGCGGCGGAAGAGGAGGCCAGAGATTACTTCTCGGACAACGACGGTGTTTCTTTCCGGGAGCATTGCCGGCGCGGGGACCTGGGATACCTGAACTTCGCCTTCGGCAACCGCTCGCTGAACCAGTTCACCTATGCCACGACCCACGGGATTCTTTTTACGTTCAGCAACGGCCGGGACGGCTACTTGATGCGGAGCGGGGTGGAAGTGGAATTCCTGCGCCCCTTTACGGCGATCGGATTCGGAAAGATGAAGGGCAATCCCTGGACCATCGCCTACGCCCAGGCCCTGGACCCCGGGAAGCCGGGGCGGGTCTCCCTGAGCCGCAATTCGGGCGTGCGGTGGGAGTGGGTCGACCTCCCCAGCCCGGGGATTCCGGGGGTGATCGCCGTGGCGGCGGACTGCGTCACGCCGGCTGCCCCCGCCAGGCACTGGTGGTTTCTCGCCACGGACGGGCTCTACCGGGCGGAGGGCGGAGGGAAGAAACTGAAGAAACTGGTGAAGGTGATCGGGCGGAGATAGGGAGGGGCTCCCGGTAGTCCCGCCTCGGGGGAAAATCCGTTTGAAAAGGTTTTATCCGAGTTGATCAGCCCCAAGGTCCCCCGGGAGGCCAGTTTTTCTGGAATTTCTCGTCTCGAAGAAGGGCCTTTACGGGGGGCAAGAGAAAGCCCCTGAGAGCCTTTACGACGTCCTGAAGGGACAAATTGGCATTCTTGATTCCCAGCCTTCGGACGAAGGCGCGCCACTGGGTTTGCTTGGCGGGGTTCCCCGAGAATTCATGGCTGAGGCCAAGGGCCTCGGCCTCGGGGAGAGCCTTTCGCCTCCCCGCGAATGTGGCCCGAATCGCACCGGCGAGGGTGATTCCCTCGAAGTGGAAGGTTTGGGATAGGTAGTGGACGTCGAAGTAATCTTTCATTCGGCTGTTGGCGATCCCAAGGTCGATCATTACTTGGAATTTTTCCGCAATTACGGTCTCCCAAGGGTAGACAAGGAACCGGGGCGGCGGGAAATCCAAGAGGGCCGCAAGTGTTTTTTTCTTGGGCTTCGGGACGGGCGCGTCGCCGAAGCCAACGTCCACCTGGAGAGGAATGCGGGCGGACCCTATTTGGGCCTCCAGGCGCAGGCGGACCCCGGCATACTCTTCCCTTTCCCGAATAGGTTCCGCCCGGACACTCTGGGCTTGAAAAACCATGCCGTCGGGGGGCGCCTCTCTCTGCAGGATCTCGCGAAAGACCCTTTCCATGTGGGAAGGATCGGGCCTCCCTCTACCCAGGAGGTCCACATCACGGGTTGGGCGGTAGGGGATTTGTCCTGAGGCGAGATGGAAGAGCATGGCGCCCTTCAGGACGAAGTCGCGGGCGTGTTTGGAGAGGCTGATGCGGTAGAGCAGTCGTTCCGAGGCGAAACGAGTGAGCAGGAAATTGAAATCTTCTCCTTGGTCCTTGGCGAGGTTGAGGAGTCGCTGCTTTACGGAAGCAGCCAGGTTGCGCCCCTCCCGGGGGCTCATTCGAGGGTCTCCAGGTAGGGCCTTATTACGGAAGCCACGCGACAGACCTGGGCGGCCCGCCAGAGATCGTCCAGGGACTTCCCCTTGCGCCGGTAGTCCTTGAGAGCTTCGAGAGCCACGTCCAATCCGATTTTGTTCCGGAACTTGAAGCAATCGGCCACGGTCTTTGCGGGCGAGGTCACTCGAACCCTGACCCCTTCGACCAAATGTTCTTCTACTCCATACCGGAAAGAGAGGCCGGAAAAGCGTACGACCCGAAGGGGGGTGGCATCCAGGCGAGGTTTTCGTGCCTTGATGTCGATTGCCATCCAGATCTCGAAGGGGGATTGAGTGGTCAGTCCGTGAAAGCGGAGCGCGGAGAGCAGACAGACCACGCCGTGGGGAACCCGTTTGCAGGCTTCGGCCAGGGCGTGGTTTTCCGAGAGGTCGGCGTCGGGGAGGAGGTAGAGGCCCCGGCCGACCCGTTTGAGACGGCCCTCCCTGCAAAGACGGGTAAGAACCATGCGGGGGAAGCCAAGTGCTTCCACCTCCCGGGTTCGCAGGAGCCCTCGTTCGGAGGCCAGGGCGAGGACTTTTTCCCCGGCAGTCTCGACGTCTCTTTTTTTTGTTGCATTTCGTCGGTGTTTCTTCATGGTTGTCGACATTTTGCAACATTTCCCCGGCAAGGGAAAGTTCCGTTTTGGGAACGAACGGTTGCCGCCCTCCTTCTCCTAGGAAGTTCTTCGGCTCCGGAAGGAGAGAGAGGGGGCCTTCTTGGCGGAAGGCTCCCTCAACGGCC
>CAYQBW010000029.1:0-11516 GCA_964415725.1 uncultured Planctomycetia bacterium | reverse complement strand
TGGTGGCTGGCTTCCTTGAAGCGCGTGGAGTGCGTGGCCCGGGAGGGAAAGGCCGACGAAGGGCGGAAGCTCCTGGCGGAGCTTTTGAAAAACGGGAAGCCGGGAAAGGGTCCGGGTTGGGAAGAAGTAGGCAAGCGGCTTCTCCTCCTCCAGGCTCTTCTCGCGCCCAGGAAGGCCCCGCCTCCCCCTCCCAAGTCCGGGCCGCCGGCCGCCTCCTCGGGGGCGGGGAAAGGAAAGGCGGGAAAAGAAGCCAAGTAAATTTCCGGCTTCCACTTGCAACTCGCCTGGGAAGACGTAATAAAGGGAAACTCCAGGGCCGGGAAGGCCCTGGAGTCGTAACGCGGGGTGGAGCAGCTGGCAGCTCGTCGGGCTCATAACCCGGAGGTCGCAGGTTCGAATCCTGCCCCCGCTACCAAGACAGGAAAGGGCGGGAAGGCCGAGAGCCTTCCCGCTTTTTTTTTTCGGGATCGGGGAAAGAGGGGGGAGATTTTCCCCCCTCCATGCGATTCGGCCCGGGTCAGGGCACGATGGTTTCCGCCAGGAGGTTGGAGAGCCTGCTCCCGGGAAGGAAGGAGGGATTCACGAAAAGGGCCTGGAGGAAGACGTTTCCTCCCAGGAGGGCCGGGTCCCTGGGAATCGGGATTTCCAGGTTCGCGACGCCCCCCGGGGGGATCGTGAAGGCGGGAAGAAGGAAGAGCCTGGGAGGCCATAACTGGAGGAGGCCGTAAGGGGGGACCGGCGTCTTTCCCCGGAAGGGGGAGACCATGGGCAGAACGGACCTGGCGGAGCCCAGCGCGTGGAACGCGAGCCTCCACTTGCCCCCCGGTTGGAGAAGGCAGGGGGAGAAGACCTGGCGGAGGCGGTTGTAGTAGACCAGGTGGAACCGGTCGCGGCAGGCGGCCACTACGTCCAGGTCGCCGTCGCCGTCCAGGTCGGCCGCTTTCAGCTTGAAGGCTCCCTTCCAGGCGAGAGCCCATTCGGCGGGCAAGGTCCAGCGAAGATCTGGTTTGAAGGAAGGGCCTCCCCGGTAGAGGACGGGTTTTCCCCCCGAGACTCCCAGAACCTGGACCTTCCCTTCGCCCGTGAGGTCGGCCGCGAGAAGGACCCTTTCGCAGGGCGCGCCGGGCTGGGGGAACTTCAAGGTGAATCGGCCCTTCCCGTCGTTCACCCAGGAAAAGATGTATTTCCCGTTGCACGCCAGCAGGTCCAGGTCTCCGTCGCCGTCCAGGTCGTAGAGCCCCTGGAAGAGATTTTCTCCGAAAGAGGTGATCCCGGAGGAGGGGATTTCCCGTTTCGGGTCGTTCCGGAAATTCCCCCTCCCGTCGTTCACAAATTGAAGGACCCGGTAGGGCGCCAAGGGATTGGATGGGTCATATCCGCCCATGAGGAGGTCTACGTCGCCGTCGCCGTCGGTGTCCCCCCAGGCGATAAGCTTATGCCACTCGACGGGAACCCGCGCGGGGGCGGGCGCGAACCTCCCCTTTCCGTCATTGAAGAGGACAGGGGTGTGCTTGGCATGGAAGTAGCGGTTCACCAGGAGGTCCAGGTCGCCGTCGCCGTCCAGGTCGGCCAGGCCTTCCACCACCATCCCGTACGTGTCCGCCGGGAGTCGTCCCTGTGTTCCGTCGAAAAAATATGCCTTTCCGGAGTTGAGGAAAAGCCGGGCCTTTCCGTTGGTTCCGGTCGCGATGTCCAGGTCGCCGTCGCCGTCCACGTCCCCGGCCGCCAGGGACTGGGAGGAGACCCCCGGCAGAACGGCCGTCCGGCCGGGTCCGGGATCGCGGAAGCCTCCCGTTCCCGTTCCCAGGAAGACCTGGTCGGGGTCCGAGAGGAAGGGGCTCCCCCCGGAGTTTCCGAGGTAGACGTCCAGGAACCCGTCCCCGTCCAGGTCCGCCGGGAGAAAGTCCCTGGTGTCTTCCCTGTATTCCGGCCATGGCCCGGCTACGGCGGCGGTGAAGCGGCCTTTCCCGTCGTTCAGGAGAAGCTCGAGGCCCCTGTCGTCCAGGACCACCAGGTCCGGGTCCTTGTCCCCGTCCATGTCGGCGGGCAGGAACGCCCTGGTGAATTGCAGGGAAGTTCCCAGGTCGGCCGCGGGGACCTCCTTGAAGGTCCCCTTTCCCTGGTTGAGGTAGAGCTTGTTCCGCCTGAAGGGAAGAGACTCCGAGGCTCCCCCCGCCAGGAGGTCGGGCCTGCCGTCCCCGTTCATGTCGGCGAAGAGGAGGGCCGAGACGGGGGCGGTCCGGGAAGGAAGGCCGGCCCCGCCGGTGTCCTTGAAGAAACCCTTCCCCTTGTTTTCGTAGAGCCGGTAGCCCGTGTTGGTGCCCAGGAAGAGATCCGGGTCGCCGTCCCCGTCCATGTCTCCCAGGAGGGCGTCTTCGACCCAGATTACGGCCGGGGGAATCCGACCGGCCTTGTCCCGGGTGAAGACCCCCTTGCCGTCGTTGAGAAAGAGGTCGGGTTGGAGGGCGGGCTTGGGAAGCCAGGCCAGGAGATCCAGGTCGCCGTCGCCGTCCACGTCCCCGAGGAGCGCTTTCCCGGGGTGGGTGGAAGCGGTCCATTCCCCTCCATTGCCGACCTTGAACCGGCCCTTCCCGTCGTTCACAAGCAGTATGTTCTTTCCCGCCCGCCCGATTTCGCCGCCCACCAGGAGGTCCATGTCCTTGTCTCCATCCACGTCGGCCGCGAGAAGGAGACCCTCGGGTATCCCCGAAAGAGGCGGAAGGTTGGCGGAGACATCCTTGAACCGGCCCTTCCCGTCGTTCTTGAGGAGGACCAGCCGGCCCTGCCCCGAGAGGGCCAGGTCGGAGGCGCCGTCGCCGTCCAGGTCCGCGGCGGCGAGATTGGAGGGCTCCATCTTGAGGGGAGGGATCCGGGAGGCCGTTTCGTCCGCAAAGACGGCATTTCCGGTGTTCCGGTAGAGGTAGAGCGTCTTCCCCGCGGCGGCGATGTCCGTCGCGCCGTCACGGTCGAAATCCAGCAGGACACAATCGTGGAAACGGACGGCCCGGGGAAGGGGGATCTGGGCCTTCCCGGCCGTTCCGAAAAGGGGGACGGGGTTCTGGCCGGGAATCCCCCCGCAGGCGATACAGAGAAAGAGGAAGCAGGCGAGACTTGGAGACTTCATTCTTCTTCCCTCCTATGCCAGGGTCCGGGGGTGGATTCATTTTCCCCCTTTCCCCGGTGGTGTCCAGCCCCTCCCGGCTCCTTCGTAGAGGATGAGCTGGGATTCCACTTCGTGGGAGGCCTGGAGCTTCTCCCCCGGGCCGAGCCTGTAGGGAAGGGGGCGATACCTGGCGCGAATCACCCGGTCCCTGCCGAGGAAGGGGGTGAGATCGAAGTCCCAGGGCGTCACGAGCCAACCCGGGCCCCAGCCCGCCCGGTCGAATTTCCAGGTTCCGCCCTGGGGCCTGCAGGGGTTGAGATAGACGTCGGTCTTCCAGAGGCGGTTGAAGAAGGTCCGGCCGTTTATTTCCAGGACCCGGTCCAGGGGGGTGAACTCGCCGGTCTGGCCGTGGCCGGTGACGGTGAACCGGAGCTTGGCCGAGGTCGCCCAGGAGGGAACGGAGATTCTTTTTTCCGGGAAGGCGGAGAGGATCTTCTCTTCGCTGTTGCCGAAGTGGTAGTCCAGGTTCCAGAGGTTTCTCACCTCCCTGGCGACCCTGGCGGGCCGGCCGGGAAAGTAGTCCAGGTCCACGCTGACCAGGAAGCCCTTGGGCCGCCCCCGCTTGTCCTTTCCTCCGACCCAGGAACCGATGGAAAGGCCCATCTCGGTCTTTCCCCTGAGCAGGGACTGGTAGTCCGTGACGTCGGCCTTCCAGGACCAGGCGCGGGAGAAGGGCGTGATGTAACGAAGGATCTCGAAGCGTTCCTTGCCTCTGAAAACGTAGACCGACGCGGACCGGTCCCAGGGGTCCCATCCTCCCGGGCCGGGTTCCAGGGTCAAGGTAAGGATGATCCTTTTCACCTGCAGGTCCGGGCGGGGGAGAAGAAAGGTCTGCCTGGCAAAGCGGCGCTCCATGCGGATCAGGGTCTTGTGGAAGGTGGAGACCTGGACGGGCCTGGGCCGGATCTCAAGGGCCGGGGCCGGGTCGAGCCAGCGGACGCGGATGTCGTCCAGGGTCATGTCGGTGGTGTATTCCCCCGTCCTTCCCCCGAAGGCGGCCCTGGATTCGAAGGGGCGGATACCCGGAACGAAGCGGCGGGACAAGAGCGGAACCTGGTCCAGGAGGAGGTCCAGCCAGGCTCCTCCCGCGCCGTATTGGACGGCGAATTCAAGGCGATGGGGTTTTTCGTCCCGGAACTCCACGGGGGAGAGGAGGTTCAGGAGTTCCTTTCCGTCGAAATGGATGGAGATCTCCCTCTGGGGCCTGTGGTGGATGTTGCCGTGCCGGTCGAACCATTGGGATGTGGGCGGATCCCAGGTGTCCAGGGCGAGGGCCAGGACACCGGGGAGGTTGGGCTCTTCCCAGGCGGTGAACCTGGGCGCCGGCCCCTTCTTGCCGTACTTGGCCGTATCCAAAAGGAGGAAGGAGCCTCCGTGGGCGCCCTTGGATAGGGTGAAGGTGAAAGATGCTTCCACGCGCCGGTAGGTTCCCGGGGCGGTCAGGGGGAAAGCCACCGCGTTGGAGAGGGGGCCTCCCCTGGGCCTCCAGCCCCTGAGAAGCACGAGCTTTCCTCCCTTTACGGCGGGTCCGGGCCGGCCCCCGAAGGTGGAGAGCACGTAGGGGGTCCCCTGGCGGGGCCCGGAAAAAGACTGGATGGTGAGGGCGGCAAGGAGAACGGCGGGGATCATGGGTTTCCCTTTCTTCTGGAATTTTGTGGATTCTTTCTCTTCTTCCCCCGGGCGAAAAGTAGAATTCCCATCGGTTGGCGGACGCGACAAAAGTCTTGTCCAGTTCGGGATTCGGTGACTGCTTCGGAACTGGCCCCCCGACGTCACGAGTCCGGATCTCCGATCCGGCCTCGTTCCGGCGGGGGCTTCACGCCGGGAATTTTTCGGGGTATCCTGTGTTTCTTCCATTTCCGGAGGCCCACGCATGAAATTTTCATCCCTTCTTTTTCTTTTGCTCTTCCTTCCTCTTTCGCCGGCGGGATCGCAGACCCCCATCCGTTTCAGGGACCCTGTCTTTTCCCGGGTGAAGGTTGCCAAGGCCGTCCCCTACGGGGCCGCGGTGAACCGTTACACCCACAAGCTGGAAACACTCCTCATGGACATCTATTCCCCCAAGGGGGACACCCTGGCGGAAAGGCCGGCGGTTGTGATCGTCCACGGGGGGGGATGGGTGAGCGGGAGCCGGTCGTCCTTTCAATTCGTAAGGATGGCCAAGGATTTCGCCTTCCGTGGTTACGTGGCGGCGAGTATCGACTACAGGATGGCCCCTTCCAGGCTGGTCCGGAAGCTCCCCGAGTCGGCCGAGGATTCCCAGGAGGACACCAAGGCGGCCGTGCGGTTTCTCCGGAGGTATGCTTCCCGGTACGGCGTGGACCCGAAAAGGGTGGCCGCCGCCGGGAGCTCGGCCGGAGGCTTCGCCGTGGTCATGGCTTCCTACTACAAGGAGGAGGGAAAGAGCGGGAACCCGGGCTGGTCTTCCAAGATCCAGGCAGTTGCCGATCTCTGGGGGGGGATCTTCGACGAAAAGGAGATTCAACGCGGCGGGACGCCGGTGGTGATCGTTCACGGCACGGCGGACCCGGTGGTCTCCTACGCCAAGTTCGCCCTGGGCCTGGAGGCCCGGTGCAAGGCCGTGGGGGTCCCGGTGGAACTCCATCCGCTCAAGGGATTCGGCCACGCGCCTTGGAGCCAGTATTCCAGGTTCCTCCCCTGGATGCTTTCCTGGTTCCACAAGCACTTGCGCCTGTCCCAGGTTTCCGGCCTGGAGGCGCGTCCGGGATACGCCTCGCCTGGAACCCTCCAGCTCGTGGTTTCAGGTCCCCCGAAGCTTGCGGGGTTTCTCTTCGTCTCGGTGGGAACGGCCCGGATCGACCTGGGGCTCCTCGGAATCTTCGGCCTGGACATGAAGCAAGGCCTTCCCCTGGCGGCTTTCTCCCTCCCCGGGAGCCCGGGGATCGCCGGACAGGTCCTCTCCTTCGGCGTCCCGGGGGGGTTGAAGGGGACAGCCCTCTACTGCCAGGGATACCTCCATCCCTGGACGTTTACAAATACGATCAAGCTGGAATTCTGAAGGCGGCGGCGCCGGCGGGGTCAATTCCCCTTCTTCCGGGTGGCCCAGAGCAGGAAGGTCCCGGCGCCCCCAAGGCCGAGAACCCACGCGGCGTAGGGGATCCCCGTGGCCTGGGGCAGGGTGATCTTCCCCAGGGCCCAGACCTTCTGGAGGGGCGCGGCCAAACCCGGGTAGAGGAAAATGAAGGCCAGGGCGCCTGCGAACATTCCCAGAACGGTCACCAAGGCGTCCAGCCTCCCCGAGGCGGCGCAGGCCAGCCCCGTTCCCGGGCAATACCCGGTGAGACCGAACCCGATTCCCATGATCCCGCCGCCGATGAGGACGGAGACCATGAAAGCGGGCTTGATGGAGAAGTGGGCGGCCCCAAGGAGTGTCAGGACCCAGGTTCCCACCATGCCCGTGAGCACGAAGACCGCGATGGTTCTCAGGGCGTGGAAGTCTTTGAGGCGCAGGGTGCCGATGATCTTGTCCGGGTCGGCCAGCCCGCTGAGCACCAGGGAGAGTCCGAAGAAAAACCCAACGATCAAACCGGTCCAGTGGGGGCTCATGATTCCTCCTTCCCTTCGATGGCCGGGGTCCCGGGATAGACCAGCAAGGCTGTGACCATGGCCCCGGCGAACAGGGTCAGGGTGAAGGGGACTGCCGAGAGGGAGAGCTGGGCCCAACCGCTGACGAATTGCCCGCTCGTGCACCCGTGGGCCATGCGGGCTCCGAAGAGGATGAGGAATCCTCCCACAAAGGCCGCGAGGAACCTCTTCCCCGTCCCCCGGCCCTGGTTGAACTCCCACCAGACGGGCGCCTTGCTCACCTTGAAGCGCCGGATGGCCAGGGCGGCGCCCAGGGCGCCCAGGACGAGGCCGATGTCCAGCCACCACCCGTAGCCGGGTTCTTTGTATTTCTTCTTGGAGATCAGTGGATGGTGATCCACGTAGGAGGGGGCGGCTTTCTCCAGGACCTGGGTCCCGGCCACGACGAACTGGGTCGAAACCCCCAGGGGCTTGTGGACTGCCACGGCCGCCACCTGGACGGCCCCCAGCAACAGCCCCGCCGCCAGCCAGGGCAGGGGGGCTCTTCGAACCTTGAGACCGGACATGTTTGCTCCTTTCGGGTGGGGACGAGTTCTGTTAGGGCCCTGTTCAAAGCGGTTCAAGGGAGGGAGCCTTTCTTTCCTGGAAGGGGGAGGGCCCTGAAGGTGCAATGGGGGAGCCATGAAGATCGTCCCCGCCCTTTTGGCCCTCTTTCCGGGTTTTCTTGGTCCCCCCCTCTCTTCCCAGGCCCTCCCGGGCCGGGGGATCTCCCAGGTCCTGGCCCGGAGACGAAAAGCCCTCCTCTCTGAGGTGCGCTACGGCCTTTCCTTCCGTCTCGCTCCCGGCATGACAAGGGTCCGCGGGAGGGTGAGGATCGACTTCGTCCTGGCCCGTCCCGTTTCCTCCCTTGTCCTCGACTTCCAGGGTTCGGACCTTAGGGAGGTCTTACTCCAGGGAGTCCCTCGGGGAAAGTTCGCCCGCCGGGAGGACCACATTCTTCTTCCCGGGGCCCTTCTCCGGCGGGGGAGAAACACCTTTTCCGCCTCCTTTGTCTCGCCCGTGGCCTCCACGGGGACGCCCCTTACGGTCTACCGGGACAAGGCGGAGGGGAAGGAATACTTCTACACACTCCTCGTGCCGGCCGACGCGCACCGGCTCTTCCCCTGCTTCGATCAGCCCGATCTCAAGGCACGGTTCAGCCTGGTGCTTAGGGCTCCCCGGGAATGGAAATGCCTCTCCAATTCCCCTGAAGAGGGCCCGCCCCGCCCGGCCGGCGGCGGAATGGAGGTCCACCGTTTCCTCGAGACACCTCCCCTCAGCACCTACCTTTTCGCCTTCGCCGCGGGCCCCTTCCGGGTCCTTGCCGGGCCTTCCCCCCGGAAAGGGCTTCCACCCATCCGCGTCTTCTTCAGGCCCTCCAGGGCCTCCCGGCTGGAGGCCCACCTTCTTTTCCGGCGCCACCTTGAGTGCCTGCGCCTCTACGAGGGGCTTTTCGGCGTCCCCTACCCGTTCGGCAAGCTCGATTTCGTTCTCCTTCCCGGTTTCCCTTACGGGGGCATGGAGCATGCAGGGGCGATCTTCTACAGGGAGGCCTCCCTGTGTTTCGACCACCCGCCCACTTCCCGGGAGCTGGTAAAGCGGAGCACCGTCATCTACCACGAGGTGAGCCACCAGTGGTTCGGAAACCTGGTGACCATGAAGTGGTTCGACGACCTCTGGCTCAAGGAGGGCTTCGCCAACCTGATGTCCTACTACGCCCTGGCCCGCCTCCAGCCGGCGAGCCGGGCCTGGACCAGGTTCCACCAGGACCTGACCCGAAGGGCCCTTCGGGCGGACGTGACGAAAGGCACGGCGCCGGTCTACCGGCCGCTCGGGAACCTGGACGACGCCAAGTCCAATTACGGGCCCATCGTGTACGACAAGGCCCCGGCCGTCCTGAAGGCCCTCCTCTTCAGGACCGGGGAGAAAAGGTTCTTCCGGGGGCTTCACCTCTTCCTTTCCCGGTTCGCCTGGAAGAACGCCTCCTACCGGGACCTTCTGGCCTGCCTGGAGGCGGCCGGCGCGGGGGACCTCTCCCGCTGGTCCGCCTGGTGGCTTCTCACGCCGGGGCTCCCCGAGGTGAAGCCCCGCCTTTGGCGGGACGGAAAGGGGGGGGTCCTGTCCCTCGCCCTTTTGCAGGAGAGTCCCCAGGGGTGGTGGGAAGGGGGATGGCCCCTGGAGGTCCGGGTCCTGCTTGGATATCCTGGAGGACGGAAATTATTCCTCCCCTGCACACTGGAGGGGCCGGTGGGTCGTGTGGAAGGGGCCCGCGGCCTTCCTCTCCCGTCCTGGATCCTCCCAAACCCGGCGAACCGGGCCTACGGTCTCTTCCTTCCCTGGAGAGAAGGGGCGCCGGCCCTCATGGAGGACCTTCCCCGGGAGGAGGATACTCTGTTTCGGTCTTGCGGTTTTGCATCCCTGGAGGCGCTGGCCCGCCGGGGAGAGCTGGACCCGGGGCGGTTCCTGGAGTTTTGCCTTCACCTCCTGGAGACCGAAAGGGACCCATCTTCCTACACCGTGGTCCTGGGGGCGGCCGCGGCGGTTCTGGAACGATTTCTTTCCCCCCGCCGGCGGCCGGCCTGGCGCTCCCGGTGGGCCGCCTTCGCGAGGGTCCAGCTCGTAAGAGAGAGCCGGAAGGCCCTGGCCCTGCCCTTGGTCCGGTTCCTTTTGAGAACCGGCGGAGACTTGGGACTCGCCCGGATGCTCGTCGCCGGGGAGGCTCCCCTGCCCTGGCTCTCCCCGGGCAAGAAGGAACTCTTCCTGGCCGCGGCGGCCCTGGTCGCGGCGGGGCGGTGGAAGAAGTCGGACCTGGAGCGGTTCGCCGGCTCCTTCGGCAGGGAGGACACGGCCAAGTATGCCTTCCTGGCCGGCGCCGCCTCTTCCGATCCAAGGGTCAAGGAGGCCTATTTCCGGCTCTACCTGGATCCCAAGGGGCCTCCCGAGCAGTGGGTCTTGGAGAGTCTCTCCTGGTTCCACTGGCCCGGCCAGGAAAAGGTCACCCTTCCCTTCCTGGAGCGGTCCCTGGAGAAGCTGGGGTGGATCAAGGCGCACAGGAAGATCTTCTTCATGCCCGCCTGGATCGACGCCTTCCTCGGCGGCCATTCCTCCCCCGGGGCCCTGGAGACAGTGCGCCGTTTTCTCAGGGAACACCCCGGTCTTCCCGGGGACATCCGGCTCAAGATCCTTCAATCCCTGGACGGGCTGGAACGGGCGGTCATGGTTCAGCGTAAATGGGGGTGAGCGGCGGCAGGGATCAGGAGGCGGGGAACCCGTCGTCCAGTTCCTCCCAGTCCGTCCGGTCCACGGAGTCCTGGAAAGCGGCGAGAAGGAGGGGGAGTTTCTCCAGAGGAGAAGGGGGAGCGGACAAGCCTCCCGACCGGAGGGCATGGAGGATTTCCAGGACCCCCTCCCTGAAGGACAGGGCTCCCACGCTGGCCGCTCTTTCTTCCAGGTCCCGCAGGTTTCTTCCCACCTCCAGGGCGTCGCCTCTCTCCAGGCTTTCCTTCGCTCTTTCCAGCAGAACCGGAGCGTACCGGAGGAAGGATTGTGCCATTTCCCGAAGGAGGATGTGGTCGCATTCCACGACCTCCAGGGCTTGAGCCAGGGAGAAATGGGGGGAGGCCGAGGCCTCTTTCGGGGCGGGAAGGTCCGCCACCCGGCCGTCCTGGTTCTTGAATCCTTCCATGGAAACCCCCTTTTTCCCCGGGCCCGGAAGGGAGCGGAGGCCGTTTTCCCGGGCCGAGCCTTTTCCCCCGTCCCCTTTCGAATCTATCGTCCATCCCGGGGGCGGACCTGACACCTCCCGCCGGGCCGGAGGGGGAGGATGTGGCCCCTTGAGACGCTCCAAGGCGGCCGGGGGGATTGCGGGATTCTCAAAACGGGCTAACCTCTGTCCCGGGAAAAGTCACAGGGCGAAAGTGGGGGGGAGGTGCTCGTTCAGTGTGTCTCATTCCGAGGCACATGGGTTCTTTTCCAAAAGGAGGTCTTCCATGCGTTTCTCCCTCTCCCTCCTCCTGTGCCTGGGCGCTCTGGCTTTTCCTGCCCAGGCCCAAACCACCCTTACGGGGATCGCCGCCGTCCCCTGCTCCATTCCCAACCCGGGGGTACCCACGCAGGCTCTCTGCCGGAAACCGGACTGGTGCATGACCAACATCCCCGTTCCTCCTCCCGCCCTCTTCGCCGGGGCGGCTGCCTACGACGACATACTTCAGGCCGTATGGGTGAGCCAGGGAAACATGATCTCCGTATTCGTCCCGAGAACCGGCTGCCCGAATCCATGCCGGTGTTTCTGCAAGCCGCTTTGCAAATCCCCCTTCAGGTGGCCCTACCCCAACTCGCTCGTCACCGGGATGGCCATCGACTCCTCCAACAGGATCCTTTGGATCAGCGATTCCCTGGGATGGATCCGGTGGTATTCCATCGGGGGCCCCTGCGTGATCAAGCCCATTTCCGGGTGCCGGGTCCCGCTACCCAAGGGAGCCTTCATTACCGGTTTGGCCTTCGACAAGTTCACGAAGACCCTTTTCTACGTAACAGGCACTTTTCTCCCCCCCACGCCCGGAAGCACGGTTGTCTTCGCCGCTCCTTCCAGGATCCCCTGCAAACCCTTCTGCAAGTGGCCCCTCAAGGCCTGCCCGGCGGGACTCTTCGGACCGGCCACGGGGGCGGCTTTCGACTCCTGCAAGATGTCGCTCATGGTGACAGACGGTGTGCAGACCGCCGTGGTCTCCTACACCCCTCCCGCCCCCGTGGCCGGTCCGAAGAGTCC
>CAYQBW010000028.1:0-12066 GCA_964415725.1 uncultured Planctomycetia bacterium | reverse complement strand
TTCCAGGACTCCTCCGCCTCTTCGGGCCCCTTGAAGTCGGACCACTCTCCCTGGCCCGCCTCCATGGAGCCCCTCTTCTTTCCCAAGGCCCAGCAGCCCTGAACGTAAAAAGGAGGTCCCTTGCCCCGGCTGAAAGACTTGTTTTCCCGCACCCGGGTCCTGGCCTTCCCCCCGGGGGTCCCCGTGGCTTCCACGGTGGCGGAAGAGGCCCTCCACTCCGTCTGTCCGGGCGCTTCGCCGGCGGAAGGGGAAGACTCCATGGGCCCGGGAGTCCTCCGTATCCTCCCCGCGGATCCTTCCCTGGCGGGGGAGGGAGCCTTGCTGCGCCTGGACTCCACAGGCGGCGGAACCCTCTCTTCGTCCCGCCCCTGTTACCTCTACGGGGCTTTCCGTTTCCTCCTGGAGGAGTGGCTCGGAGAAGAAGAAGAGCGGTTCCGCCCGGGCGTTTTTCTGCGGCCCGCCTTCTCCGTGCAGAGGCCCCTTTTCGACCTCTTTCTTTGCCAATACTACAGGCACGCCCGGGGTTGGGACCGGGAGGAGCTGGTCAGGGAGACGGCGCGCGCCGGGTATACGCACTTGGAGGTGAACGGCCTGGCCGGGGAGCCCGCGGAGCGGGGAGCGCCGGGGGAGGTCCTGCACCGTTTCTACACCTACTGCCCGGCCCTGGACCAGTTCGTGGAGAGTCCCTTGAACCGGGGGACCTACCCGGCGGCCTACCTGGAGGCCAACCTGGCGCGGCTGGTGGAGAACGCCTCGCTGGCGCGGAAGTACGGCCTGACCCCGGCTCTCCTCTGTTTCGAACCCAGGTCGGTCCCGGAAACACTTCTCCGAAAATATCCAACTCTCCGGGGCTGCAGGGTGGACCACCCCTTCCGGAGTTTCAGGCCCAGGTTCAACCTTTCCACGGCCCACCCGGCCGTCCTGGAGCATTACGCGGCCCTGCTCGGGAAGATCATGGAGAAGGTCCCCGACCTGGGCTGCCTGGAGATCTGGTCCAACGATTCGGGGGCGGCCTTCGAGCACACGGCCTCCCTCTACGCGGGAAGGAACGGCGGGGCCTACCTGGTCCGGGAGTGGCGGGGCCACGAGGAGATCGCCCGGGCCGCCGCCGGGAACATCCTGGCCTTCATGAAGACCCTCCGGGACGCGGGAAGGAGGGTGAACCCGGATTTCCGTGTGATCCTCCGGATCGAACCCTTCGAGACGGAGCGGCCCTTCCTGGAGGAGGGATTGGAGGAGGGCCTGGACTTGAGCGGACCGTCCGCCCTCTCCCGGGGTTGGGACCTTCCCTACTCCCACCCGGAATACGAGGACGTGAAGACCGTGGGAGGCACCCTCTGGCACGCCTCCTTCCGCCGGGAGGAGACCGGGCGGATCGGCCTCCTCGCCGGGAGGGGATCCTCTTTCCACGTCCTTCACGCCCCGGGCCTCTTCGGAAACCTGGAGCCCCTTTTGGGGATTCCCTTTCCCCGGCTTCTGTGGAGAAAGCTGGAGGACCTTTGGTCCGCCGGGGTGGAGAGGGTGGGCTTTCTGGGGGGAGCCGCGCCCTCCTCCCTGGTTCCCTACCCGGTGAACCAGGAGGCGTTGCGGGCCTTCCAGGTGGGAGGAGAGAGGGACGTGGACGCCTTTCTGGGCCGCCTGGCACGGCGTTGGGCCGGAGAGGACCGGGCGGATAGGCTGGTGGAGGCCTGGCGGAGGGTTGAGGGTGTCCTCCGCGTCTTTCCCGTGCCGGTCCACCTCTACGCGATCTACGGGTTCGTCTGGTACCGGCTCTGGGCGCGGCCCCTGGTTCCCGACATCGAAGCGATCCCGGAAAAAGACCGGGCCTACTACGAGAAGGTGATGCTCACCACGCCGCACAATCCCAACAGGGTGGACCTGGCCCGGGACGTGCTCTTCGAGTTGACCACCCGGGAGAGGGCGGCCAAGGCGGTGGAGCGGATGGACCGGGAGGTCTTACCCAGGCTCCGGCGGGCCTTGGACTTCCTGGGGGAGGGCCCCGCGGAGGGGGTCTTCATGGACCTCCTGGAGCGGACGCGGGCCCTGGAGTGCTGGATGGAGACCCAGCGGAACACGGCCGCCTGGATCGCGGGAGTGGGGGGATGGATGGCGGAAGAGGAGGGGGAGAAGAGAGATGCGGCCCGGGCCCTGGTCCGGGAGGCGGTGATCCGCGAGAGGGAGAACACGGGCCGTCTCCTTCGGTTGTGGCGGGGGCGGGCGGTGGAGTTCATGGTCCTCTCGGCGGTGGAGGAGAACACCTTCCTCTACGGCGGGAACTTCGGGGAGCACCTGGAGAGGCGGTTGGCCCTCATGGAGGGGCGGGAGGACGACGAGCCCAGGGTGGATCCGGGATTCATGTGGCGGATTCCCGACCTGGAGGCCTGGCCGGGGGACCGGGCGCCGGAGGAATGAAAAAAGAGGGCCGCCCCCCCCGGGGGAGGCGGCCCTCTCTCGTCCGCCTGTGTTTTCGGTCAGGCGTTTTCAGCGATCCACTTCATGCTGACCGACTTGGGCCTGGTGATGGGGGTGCCCACGGCGCGGTTCCAGATGAGCTGGGCCAGCATGCCCATGGCCCTGGAGACGCTGAAGAGCACGGTGTAGTAGGGGAACTCCTTCAGGCCGTAGTGGTAGAGGAGGGCGCCCGATCCGGCGTCCACGTTGGGCCAGGGGTTGGCGATGGGCGCCTTTCCGGCCTTGACGCGTTCCTCGGAGAAGGCCCTGAGCACGTTGGGCACCACGTCGTAGACGCGGGAAACCGTCTGGAAGACCGGGTCGTCGGCCAGGTGCTTCTTGCCGAACTTGAGGAAGCCGGCGTAACGGGGATCGGTGACCCGGAGCACGGCGTGCCCGTAACCCGGGATGACCTTGCCGGAGCGCAGGGTTTCGAAGGCGTATTCCTCGATCTGCTTCTCCGTGGGGGTTCCGCCGAATTTCTCCATGGTCTCCAGGATCCACTTGAGGCATTCCTGGTTGGCCAGGCCGTGGAGAGGGCCCGCCAGGCCGTTGAGCCCGGCGGAGACGGCGTAGAAGGCGTCGGAGAGGGCCGAACCCACGGTGTGGCAGGTGTTGGCGCTCACGTTTCCGCCCTCGTGGTCGGAGTGGAAGTGCAGGTAGAGCCTCATGAGTTCGGCGAAAGTGCCGTCCGGGTCGGGGAGGCCCAGCATCTTGGCGTAGTTGGCGCCCCAGTCCAGCCCGGGGGTCCAGTTGATGTATTCGCCTTTGTTGTACCGGAGGCGGTAGACCGCGGCGGCCAGGACGGGCAGGCGGGCCAGGAGGGTGAGGGCGTCCTCCAGGGTGGGCTTCCAGTAGTCCTCCTTCTTCATGCCCTTGTCGTATTCCCTGCGGAAGGCGCTTTCCTTCTCCTGGACCAGGATCCCCGTGTTCAGCATGCACATGGGGTGGCTGTCCTTGGGCATGGCCTCCAGGACGTCATATACGTATTTGGGCAACTGGGCCCGCTTGTCCATCTCCTTCTGGTAGTTCTTGACGATGTCGGAATTCAGGTCGTAGATCTCTCCCGTGACCAGGAGGAGGAAGGTCTGCTCGGGCCAGAGATCCTCGATTTCACTGAGGTGGTGCCCCCGGATGAAGAGGCCCTTGTCCGGTTCCACCACGGAGGTGTCGCAGACCATGCACTTGAGTCCGCGCATCCCGCCGAAGGCCATCTTGACCGTGGCCTCGCTGATGACCCTGTCCCCTTTTTCTTTTAGGAGGCGACCCCTTTCGGCCCGCCACTGGGGAATGATCTCCTGGAGCTTTTCGAAGATGTCAGCCATCGTTTCCTCCTGTCCTGTCAACCGGGTTCTTGTATGAAAAGGAGAGGGGGTCCAAAGTACGCCTGCAGCCCGGGCCCCGGATTCGTCGCACCCCTTTATAAGGAGCTTCAGGGTCAAAATATTTCCCCCCGGGGGGGAAGGAAATGGAAAAAACTTAAAAAAAAGTTAACCTTTTCCTCCCGGCTTCGTCCTTGGGTAGAAAAGCCCCTGGAGGAAAATCCCGGCGCAGGCAGGGACGGGATGAAAGGGTGTCCCTCCCGGGGGTTTTCCTGGAAGGGGGGGCTGGTTTCGAGGTCCTGTCGTCTCCCGGCCCGGGCCGGAGGGGCGAGTTTTCTGGTTTCAACAATCCGCCGCGGGCGGAAAAGGAGTGAGCGCCATGGCACGGAAGAAGATCGCCTTGATCGGGGCGGGAAACATCGGCGGCCAGTTGGCCTACCTGATCGCCTCCAGGGAACTGGGAGACGTGGTTCTCCTGGACATCCCCGCCAAGGAAGGGGTGGCCAAGGGCAAGGCCCTGGACATCATGCAAAACGGCGGAGTGGACGACTTCGATTGCAAGATCGTGGGGACGGCGGACTGGAAGGACGCCGAGGGGGCGGACCTTCTCATCATTACCGCCGGCATCCCCAGGAAACCCGGCCAGGACAGGGAGGACCTGATCGGCGTCAACCTCCCCATCATCCGGAACGTGGCGGAGAACGCCAAGAAACACACCCCCAACGCCATGGCCATCGTGATCGCCAATCCTCTGGACGCCATGGTCTACGAATTCAAGAAGGTCACGGGTTGGCCCCGCAACCGGGTCATGGGTATGGCGGGGATCCTGGACACCTCCCGGTTCTCCTTCTTCCTGGCCGAGGCGGCGGGGGTTTCGGTGAAAGACGTGCGCACCACGGTGCTCGGCGGCCACGGCGACCAGATGGTGCCTTTGATCAGCTACTCCACGATCAACGGCATTCCCATTACGGAATTCCTCCCCAAGGAGACCATCGACTCCATCGTGGCCCGGACCCGCAAAGGCGGCGGCGAGATCGTGAAGCTCATGGGGACCAGCGCCTGGTTCGCCCCGGCGGCGGCGGCCATCCAGATGGCCACGGCCATCTTCAACGACTCCAAGCGCGTCCTGCCTTGCGCGGCCTTCCTGGAAGGGGAATACGGCTACGAAGGGATCTTCATGGGCGTCCCCGTGGTGCTGGGGAAGGATGGGATGGAGAAGGTCGTGGAGATCCCCCTTTCTCCAGAGGAGAAAGAGGCCCTGGCCAAGAGCGCCGAGGCGGTCAAGAGCGTGGTCGAGATCTGCGACCGGACCTGAGGCTTTCCTTGTTTCCTTCCGCCGGGGGAGGCTTTCCTCCCCCGGCGGAAGCGATTTCTATTTCTTTCGGAGTTCTTTCAGCGCCTGGAGGACCTCCTCCACGTGGCCCTGGACCTTCACCTTGGGCCAGCGGCGCGCCACTTTGCCCTCCGGGTCCACCAGGACGGTGCTCCGAATCACTCCCTCGTATTCCCTGCCGGCCATCTTCTTCTTCCCCCAGGCCCCGTAGGCCCGGATGGTCTTCTTCTCCGGGTCGCTGAGAAGGAGGACCTTCAGGCCGTGCTTTTCCCGGAACCTGCCGTGGCTGGCCGCCGAGTCGGGGCTCACCCCGGCCACCTGGGCCCCGAGCCTCTTGAATTTGGCCAGGGCCTCGGTGAATTCCTTGGCCTCCCGGGTGCAACCGCTGGTGTTGTCCTTGGGGTAGAAGTAGAGGACCAGCCATTTGCCCTGGAAGTCCGAGAGACTCCACTTCTTCCCCTGGTCGTCCTGGAGGGAGAAGTTGGGAGCCTTGTTTCCTGGTTTCAGTTCCGCCATGGGTCGCCTCCTGGAAAAGGACGCCCCTTCCGGGGGCGTGCCGGAGGTGATTCTGGGACAGGGGCGTGCCGGGATCCAGGGACGGTTTTGGAGTCCTCAACTGCCGGCGGGAAGGGAAGTTCGGTACCTGGGAGGAAAGGAGAGGCCCCGGTCTTGCCCTGGAAGGTGAAAGAGCCGAAAAAAAACTGAAGTTGAGGGTAGGAATGGTTCGGGCCGAAGCCTATGAAAGGATTCCACCGTTAGGTTTGTTTCGGGTGGGGCAGCGCCCCGAGACCTTCAAGAGCCGCTGAGATGTCCGAACCTGAGAGCAGGTTTCCCTTGCATGGCTGGAGACAGAAGTTCATGAGCTTTTCCGATATCCTCGTTCCCCTTGGAATCGTGGTCCTCTGGTTTCTTCTCCAGGCTGTGATCCTTCCCAAGGCCGGGGTTCCGACCTGAGCTTCCGGGTATGGTTCCGCGTGCGGAACCCAGGACAAGTTTCTCGACCCCGAGGCTCTTCCCGGGAACGGCGGGGAGGAGGCCCTTCCCCCCGGGGAGGAAAAGGGACAGAACCCTTTGGAGGACAAGGGGAAAGAAAAGTTGAAGAAGCAGGGCTGAGTTCCTCCTCGGCCCGCCCTACCTCCATGGGAGGACGGCCATGAACCAGGAGGACAGGCGTTTTCATCTCCTCTACGGGGGACTCCTGATCTGTTCCTTCCTGGTGGATCCTTTCTTCCAGTCTTTCCTGGGGCATTCCTGGCGCTCTCCCAGGCTCACGATCTATCCCGCGGCGGTGGCTTTGATCTGGATGGCCAACTGGGCCCGGCGCCGCCTGGACCTGGAGGAGAAGAAGCGCCGGGCCCTGGAGATCCGCCTGAAGCGGCTGGAGGAGAAGGAAAAGGAGCGGGAGCGCCGGGAAGCCTTGGAAAGGGGGCCTGCCCCCCGGGGGGAACGTCCTATCTGAGCCGGCCAGGCCTTTGGGAAGAGGGCGGATTCCACCGGTCCGCCCTGGGAAAAGCCGAAAAGAGGGGGGGAGGAAAAGGGCGATGTCCAAGGGGAAAAGGGCCGGCCTCGTAGGCCTTTTGCTGATCCTGTGGGGAGGGGCGCCGCTTGGGGCCCAGGCTCCTGCGGGGCTGGAAAAGACCCTCCAGAAGGGTCTGGCCTGCTGGAAGCGTGGTGAGGCCCTGGAGGCCATGAACTGGTTCGGCCGGGCCCTCCGAAAGGCTCCCAGGGTTTCCTCCATCCGGAAGGCCTTCCAAAGAGCGGCGGCCCAGGCCCTGGACCAGGCCCTGGAAAGGGGCGAGAAGGACCAGGCCCGCCGGATCTGCAGGAGCGCCCTGGCCAGGCTTGGGGATACGCCCTACTTCGGGACCTGGCTGGGCCGCCTCCTGGTGGAGGAGGAACGCTGGGACCAGGCCCGGGAGATCCTGGAGAGAACGGGCCGGCTCAAAGGGGGGCAATACGCCCTCCTGGAACTGGCCCGGCTCCTCCGCCGCCGGGGCCGCCTGGAGGAGGGAGCCCGGGTCCTGGAGAAAGCCCTTCCCAGGTTCCCCGGGTCCCTCCGGTCCGGTCTCTCCTCCTGGGTCCGGCTCTGGCGGATGGACGCCGGGATCCGGAGAAACAAGGTCCGGAGTCGATACCTGGGAGGGGAAATCTTCCTTCCCCCCTCCCTTTCCCATTCCACCCGGCGTTTCCTGTGCGTCCTGGCGGGCCGGTCTCTCTCGGAGGCGGCGGCCGCCACGGGATTACCCTCCCGGGGAAGGGTGGAGGTGGTCTTCTCCACGCCGGAGGAATTGAAGCGGGTCGGAGGCCCGGCTTGGGCGGGAGGTCTATTCAAGGACGGCGTGGTCCGTGTTGTCTACCGGCCGGGGCAAAGAGAAATCCTGGCATCCACCCTCCGCCACGAGTTCGGGCACGCCCTTCTTTCCGCCCTGGCGCCGGGCCTGCCCGGGTGGCTCCAGGAGGGGGTGGCCCAGGTGGCGGAAAAAAAGGATCCCGCCCGGGCCCTGGCTTTTCTGCGGGGCCTTCCCGGAACCCTCCTGCCCGGGTCGGCCCTGGAGACGGGCTTCACCTGGATGCGGGATTCCCGGCTGGCCCGGGCGGCCTATGCCGAGAGCTACCTGCTGGTTCTCTATCTCTTCCGGACCCGGCCCGGGGGAAGGGCGGCCCTCTACAAGGCTCTGGGGGAGGCCGGGTCCCACCCGGGCCGGGCCCTTCGTACCTGGATGGGCACCGGTCTGGACGGGGCCCTGGTGTCCATGGCCCGCCGCTTCCGCCTCAAACCTCCTTTCCAGGCGGCTCCGCCGGGGAAGTGACCTCCCTCCCCCCAAGGAGGACGAAAAGGGGGGCCGGGAGGAATTTCCCGGCGAAGGGAGGGCCATGAAAGACGGAACCGCGAAACCTCGCAGGGAGAAGCCGGACAAGCCTTCTCTCAGGGAGAAACTCCTGCTCTGGGGAGAGGAAACCTTGTCGGACACGGAACTCCTGGCCCTGGTGCTGGGGGTGGGGAGGCGCGGAGAAGGGGTGGAATCCTTGGCCTGGCGGCTCCTTCATGAAGGAGGGGGGCTCTCCGGGCTTTCCCGGGCCGACGTCCACCACCTGGCCGGGTTTCGGGGCGTGGGAAAGGCCCAGGCCGCCCGGATCGCCGGGATCTTCGCCCTGGCTCGAAGGCTCCACCGCCAGAGGGGGAGGAACCTGACCCGTCTCACCAGCGCCCGGGACGTATACCGCCTGGTGGCGGGAGACCTGGCCGGTTTTCCCCAGGAGAGATTTCTCCTGCTTTGCCTGGACGGGAAGAATCGGGTCCTTCGGGTCCACCAGGTGAGCCAGGGGACGGCCCGGACGGCCCTGGTCCACCCCCGGGACGTCTTTTTTCCCGCCATCGCCGCCCGGGCCCTGGCGGTAGTGCTGGTCCACAACCATCCCAGCGGCGACCCCAGTCCTTCCCGGGAAGACCTGGAACTTACCGACCGGCTCCGCAAGGGGGGGGAGCTCCTGGGGATCGAGGTCCTGGACCACGTGATCATCGGGGAGGGATCCTACGTGAGCCTGGCCGAGGGGCCGGAGAAGGTGCACCGCCCGCGGGAACGGAGTTGATCCTCCGGCCGAAAAGGGTGACCTTTGTCCCTCTATCCCAAGAAGGTCCGGAGGCACCCATGGCTAAGGAAGTCCATTTCGTCGTCCACGCCCGGCTCCCCAAGGGGTTGGAGGTGCTGGAGACCCTGGCGAAGAACCTTTTCTGGAGCTGGAACCACGACGCCATCGACCTCTTCCGGAGGATCGACGCCGACCTGTGGGAACGGGTGGGCCACAACCCCATCCGCCTCCTTGGAGAGGCGGCCCAGGAGAGGCTCGAGGACCTCGCCCGGGACGAGGCCTTCCTGGCGAACATGCGCCGCATTCTGGACGAGCAGGCCCGCTACCTGGAGGGCCTCTACTGCTGGTACCAGCAGACGGGAAGGGAGGGGGAGCCTCCCGGCGACGGCAAGGATCACCCCTGGGTGGCGTATTACTCCATGGAATTCGGCATTACCGAATGCATCCCCATCTACTCGGGCGGCCTGGGCATGCTGGCCGGGGACTGCCTGAAGTCCGCCAGCGATCTGGGGATTCCCGTGGTGGGGGTGGGGATCCTCTACCAGCAGGGCTACTTCCAGCAATACCTGAACAGCGACGGGTGGCAGCAGGAGGAATACCCGGACCTGGATTTCCACAAGATCCCCGTCTCTCCGGCGGTCTCCCCGGGAAACAGGGGGCCCGTCGTGATCAGCGTGCCCATGGAGAAGAGGGAGGTCCACGCCAGGGTCTGGGAAGCCGCCCTGGGAAGGAACCGGCTCATCCTCCTGGACACCAACATCGAGCAGAACTCCCCCGGGGACAGGCAGATCAGCTTTCAGCTCTACGGGGGGGACGTGGAGAACCGGATCAAGCAGGAGATCCTGCTGGGCATCGGGGGGTGCCGGGCCCTGGAGGCCTTGAACCTGGCCCCCCGGGTCTTCCACATGAACGAAGGGCACTCGGCCTTCCTCGCCTTGGAGAGGGTGCGTTGCCTGGTGGAGAAAACGGGCCTGGAGCCCGAAGACGCCCTGGAGGCCGTGCGGGCCACGAGCGTCTTCACCACCCACACTCCCGTGCCGGCGGGAAACGACTACTTCGCCCCGGACCTGGTCCTGAAATACCTGGGCGATTACGTCCAATCCATCGGGTTCCCGCCGGAGAGGTTCCTGGGACTCGGGCGGATCCGGCCTTCCGATCCGTCGGAGCAGTTCTGCATGACCGTCCTCGCCCTCAGGACTTCGGCCCACCGCAACGGGGTGAGCCGGCTTCACGGGCACGTCTCCCGGGAGATGTGGAAGGACATCTGGCCGGGCCTGGATACGGACGACGTCCCCATCGGGCACGTGACCAACGGGGTGCACCTGCCCACCTGGGTGAGCAAGGACATGGCCGCCCTCTTCGACTCCTACCTGAACCCGGCGTGGAAAGAAGACCTCCCCGATCCCGACCTGTTCCAGCGGATCCGAAGCATTCCCGCTCCCGAGATCTGGAGGAGCCACGAGAGGAGGCGGGAGCGCCTGGTGGGTTTCGCCCGCCAGAGGCTCCAGCAGTTCTACGCCCTCCGGGGCGCCTCGAGGAGCACCGTGGCGGGCCTGGCCGAGGTCCTGGACCCGGGGGCGCTCACCATCGGTTTCGCCAGGCGGTTCGCCGAATACAAGCGCGCGGACCTTCTCTTCAGGGACCCGGACCGCCTGGCCAGGATCCTGGGGGACCCCAAGCGCCCCGTCCAGATCATCTTCGCCGGAAAGGCCCATCCCCGGGACGACAAGGGAAAATCCATCATCCAGAAGATCCTCCACTACGCCAGGGAGCGGCGTTTCTGGAGCAAGGTCGTCTTCCTGGAGAACTACGACCAGGATACGGCAAGACGCATGGTGCAGGGGGTGGACGTGTGGCTCAACCTCCCCAGGCGCCCCATGGAGGCGTCGGGGACGTCGGGCATGAAGGCCGCCTTCAACGGCGCCCTTCACGTGTCTGTCATGGACGGATGGTGGGACGAGGCCTGGAACCCGGAAATCGGGTGGGCCGTGGGGCGGGGGGAGGTCTACGACACCCCTGAGATGCAGGACCAGGTGGAGGCGAGCGCTCTCTACGACCTTCTCGAGGGGGAGGTGGTTCCCCTTTTCTACGAAAGGGGGCGGGACGGCCTTCCCAGGAGGTGGGTGGAGATGATGAAGGAGTCCATGGCCACCCTGATCCCCAGGTTCAACGCCTCCCGGATGGTCCGGGACTACCTGGTGCGTTTCTACAAGCCCGCCGCCGCCCTCCTGGAGAAGCTCCAGAAGGACCGGTTCCAGGGAGCCCGCACCCTGGGGGCCTTCCGGAGGAAGATCCAGGCCGCCTGGGACGGGGTGAAGGTGGAAGACATGGTCTGCGCCACCGGGGACGAGCCCCGGGTGGGAGACCGGGTCCGGGTGGAGGTCACTTTGAGGCTCGGCGAGATCTCTCCCTCCGAGGTGGCGGTCACCCTGGTCTACGGGCCCATGGCCCCGGACGGGTCCTTCCGGAAAAAGGAAATCGCGCCGCTTTCGCCTTCCGGATTCTCGGGACCGGGACTTTTCACCTTCTCGGGGGAGTTCCTCGTGGATTCCACCGGGTCTTTCGGCGTGAAGGCCTACGTCACCCCGGACCACCCCCTGCTCTACGACAGGCTCGGTTGGGGGTTCGTCCATTGAGAGAAGAAATGTCCCGCCCGCTTTTTCGAGGTTCCGGATTCTTCCTGCTCTTTGCCGCGGCGGCGGGGCTTTTGCTCGGCGGCTGCGGGAAGAAGGAAGAGCGGGGCGCGGGCCTCTACAAGGGCTGGAAGATATTTCTCGGGCCCCGCGTTTGGAGCGCCCTGGAAGGATCGGGCCGGCCCGTGCTCCGGGCCTGGGGCCCCTGGTGGGTGCCTCTCTGGGAGCGGACCATCGAGCCGGGGAAGACCCCGGATCAGCCTTGCAGGATCCGGGCCCCCAAGCCCTCCAACAGCCTGAACTGGTTGACCCTCGAGGCGGGCGGAAAAATCCTGTGCGGCGCCTTGGTGCGGGGGGGAGTGGAGGGTTTTCCTTACAGGATCGACATCCGGGAGGTTCGGGTTCCCCTGGAAGAAGCTGCGGGGAACCGGATGGAACTGCGGCCCCTTCCCAGGCCCAGGGCGGGGAGGACGCCCCTTGGCTTCCCGGGGGGAGGGCTAGGTATGGACCTCTCTTCCCGGACGGCCCTTTGGGTCTTCGTCTCCCCCGACCTGGACCTGCGTTCTATCTGGCTCGTGCCGCGGACCTCTCCCTCGGGGAAATATTGTTTTCTCCAGGCGGATTGCCGGTCCGATCCCTCCGAGTGGGGAACTCCCGCCCAGGAGTGGGGCTTGGACGGGGAAAAGGTCTGGCGGATCCGGGGGGAATTCCCGGCCGGGGTCCGGATCTTCTCCGC
>CAYQBW010000027.1:7102-12219 GCA_964415725.1 uncultured Planctomycetia bacterium | reverse complement strand
GGGGAAGAGGGGAGAAAGGCAGGAAACCATGAAAACCGTGGCTTCTCTTGCGGCTCTCCTGTTCCTGGCGCCTCCGGTCCCGGCCCGGGAGGCCGCCGGGCCGAAGTTCGAAAGGTGGTTCAGGGACGCGACCCTCCGGGTGGATTACTACCACTGCGGGAGCGCAAAGTCCGAAAGGATCTACCTGGACGCCCTCTGGAAGCAGGGCCCCTGGGCCGGCTCCTTCCACGGCCTCCTGGATCCCCTGGAACAAGGCCGGTACCGGGCGGAAGCGCGGGATCCCGCCTCGGGGAAACTCCTCTTCTCCAGGGGGTTCGACAGCCTGTTCGGGGAGTACAAGACCACCCGCCCCGCTCTCGAAGGAAAAGGCAAAGTCTTCCACGAGTCCGTTCTTCTTCCCTTCCCGAAAAAAAAAGTGCTCTTTCTGCTCTCGGCCCGGGATCCCGGGGGGGATCTCCATCCTCTTTTCCGGACCATTCTGGACCCGGAGGACCGGAACATCCACCGGGAGAAACCGGGGTTGGGGGTGGTCTCCTTTCCCGTTCAACGGGCGGGGGACCCCCATACATGCCTGGACGTGGCTTTTCTCGGGGAGGGATACAAGGCGGACCAGGCGGGGAAATTCAGAAAGGACGCGGAACGGTTCGCGGGCTACCTTCTCTCCCAGCCCCCTTTTTCCCGGTACAAGGACCGGATCAATGTCTGGGCCGCCTTCCGTCCCTCCCGGGAGGAAGGCTGCGACGAGCCGGACCGGGGGATCTGGCGGGACACATCCCTGGGGGCCGGGCACTGCGCCTTCGGCCTTCCCCGGTATTGCCTCACCTTCGACAACCGGGCCGTCCAGGATGCGGCCGCCGCGGTCCCCTGGGACACCCTGGCCATTCTTGTGAACAAGAAGCGCTACGGCGGCGGGGGGATCTACAACCTCTATTGTCTCTTCGCCGCCGACGGACCCGACCAGGACCGGGTCTTCCTCCACGAGCTTGGGCACTCCTTCGGAGGGCTGGCCGATGAATACTATTCCTCCCGGGTGGCGTACAACGATTTCTACCCTCCCGGGGTGGAGCCCAGGGAACCGAACATCACGGCCTTGCTGGATCCGGCCCGGTTGAAATGGAAGGACCTGGTGGAGCCGGGGACACCGATTCCCACCCCCTGGGGCAAGGAGAAATACGAAGCCCTTCAACGAGAGTTCCAGGCCCGGGAAAGGAAGATCCGGGCCGCCCTGGCGAAGGCAGGGGGCACGGAGAGGGCCGCCCTGGCCCAGAAACTGCGGGTCATGAAAGAGGCCCACAAGAAGGCTCTCCGGGCCTTCCTGAAAAAATGCCCCTACTGGAACAAGATCGGGGCCTTCGAGGGGGCCGGGTATGCCTCCAAGGGGCTCTACAGGCCCTCCCTGCACTGCCTGATGTATGCCTTCTCTCCGGAAGAGAGGTCCTATTGCAAAGTCTGCGAAAGGGCCCTGGAGCGGAGAATCCTCTTCTTCCTGGAATGAAGCACATGAAGAAGGGATAGAACGGTTTTTTTTCGGAGCCTGCCGGAGCCGCGTTGTGTTCCCGGTTCCCCGATCCCTGGAAAAGGTGGGAGGGGGTTGCCGTTCCGGCAGGAAGAACCTAGACTTTGAAGTTTGAAACTCCTTTTCCCATTCCGCCTTTTTTCCCAGGGAAGAAAGGGTGTCATGAAAAAGCGGAATCCCCCGGGACCCAGGGCCCGATTTCCCCGGTTCCTTCCGTTTCTCTCTTTTCTCGCGGTTTCTCTGCTAGCCCAGGGGGGCTGGATTCTCAGGGACCTGGGGGCGGGCCGGCCGGGGCGTTCCGGGCACGCCATGGCCTTCGATTCCGCGCGGGGGAAGACCGTCCTCTTCGGGGGCAGTAAATTTTTATACCCAAAAACCATATATTTCTCCGACACCTGGGAGTGGGACGGAAAGAAGTGGACCCTGGTCCCGACGAAAACCAGGCCTCCGGCCCGGGAATCACACGCCATGGCCTTCGATTCCGCACGTAAGCGGGTGGTCCTTTTTGGAGGGTGCGGCGGAACTGCACAGGGAGGGACGGTCCTCTTCTCGGATACATGGGAGTTCGACGGGAAAGATTGGACCCGGATGACCCCAGCCACGAGTCCTCCGGCACGCGTGGGGCATTGCATGGCCTACGATTCCCGCCGCAGGCGGACCGTTCTCTTCGGGGGCATCCAGCCAAGGGGCTCGAATTCCACCTATTTCGAAGACACCTGGGAATGGGATGGAAAATCCTGGATTCAAAGAACCCCCCCCTTGCGACCCTTCGGGCGATCAGGTTCCGCAATGGCCTTCGACTCCTCCCGCGGGAAGACCGTACTTTTCGGCGGATACCGCTATATGGGCTCCTCGACGAAATTTCTTCAAGACACCTGGGAGTGGGACGGATGGACCTGGAACCGGTTGAGGACCCCCTCACCTCCCCCGGGACGGGCCGACCACGCCATGGCCTATGAATCCAGGAGGGGATGTGTCATTCTTTTCGGCGGGAGGGAATGGTCCAAATTCTTTGGGGCGACATGGATCTTCAAAGGAGGGGCATGGTCGAAGGTCACCGGTCTTTCCTCTCCATGGGAAAGGTGCGATCACGCCATGGTATTCGATTCCGTGAGGGGCCGGGCGGTTTTATTCGGCGGCTACCTGAGCTGCAACAACGGCTATTCACGTCTCTACGCGGACACGTGGGAGCTTTCCCTGGAACCTCCCGCCGCATTCGTGGCCACAGGTAGGGGCTGCGCCGGCTCGAACAAAAAAACACCCCTTCTCCGCGCCGGTTCCCTGCCGAGGCTGGGGGAAACCATGGTCCTGCATCTCGAAAAATCCCCGCCCCTGACCTGGACCCTTCTCATTGCCGGAATTCGCCCCGCAAAAATCGATTTAGGCCATTTCGGCGCTCCGGGGTGCGTGATCAACACTGGATTCCTTTTTCAATACCCGGATTTTACGAACTTGAACGGAAACTGGTCTTTTCCTCCCCGGATCGGGATCCCGTGTGACGCCCGGCTTTTGGGAGCCGGGATACACTTCCAGGTCCTGGTGGCGGACGCCGGCGCCAATCCTTTCGGATTCATCGTATCCAATCCGGCAAGGGCAACCTTCGGGTTTTGAGTTCATGGACGGGAGAGGTGGAATGAGCCTTGAAAAGGCGGGAAGGCGTGGACCTTGGTTTCGCATGGAGTGGCCCAAACACGCCCGGAAAAAGAAGGCCGTTCTTGCCTCTATCCTTCTCTCTGTTTCTCCGGTCCTTTCCTCGTCCCTCGCCGGACAGGGAAAGTGGATGCAGGCCGGCCTGGGAACCTACCCTCCTGCACGCTTTTCCTCGGCCATGGCCTACGATTTCACACGAGGAAGAACTGTCCTTTTCGGAGGAGGCGGGCGGGTCGGGGGAAGAATCACCATATTCAACGACACGTGGGAATGGGACGGGAAGCGCTGGGTCCGCGTTCCTACGACCTCCGGGCCCGCGGGGAGATCGGGCCACGCCATGGCCTACGATATTTCCAGGAAAAAAACCGTTCTCTTCGGGGGGAGCGTCCTGGTCAATGGAAAATGGGTGAATACTTCCGAGACGTGGGAGTGGGATGGAAAGAATTGGGTGCGGATCAACCCGTCTATAAGCCCCCCCGCCCGGTCGGGCCATGCCATGGCCTACGATGTTTCCAGGAAAAAAACCGTTCTCTTCGGGGGCTGGAATGGATCCGGCACCAGGCCCGTCCTTTATTCGGACACCTGGGAGTGGGACGGGAAAAACTGGGTGAAAATGGCCCCTTCGCGCAATCCCCCCCCCAGGGGCGGCCATGCTATGGCCTACGACTTCACCAGGAGGAGGGTCGTGATCTTCGGAGGAAGTGGAAGTTATGGAAGCTTTTCTTGCCGTTCCGGAACCTGGGAATGGGACGGGAAAAACTGGACACGGGGAAAGTCCTCCCTTTCTCCCCCCGGGAGGTATGGAGCCGCCATGGCCTTCGACTTCCGAAGGAATACAATGGTCCTATTTGGAGGTCTGAGCAACCAGGGTATGAGGGATGACACCTGGCTCCGAAAAGGGACCGAGTGGGTTCCCCTCCTTCACGCGGGAGGACCGATCCGAAGGGCCCTTCATGTCATGGCCTTTGATGCCGGAAGGGGTGAGATCGTTCTTTTCGGCGGGTACAACTTCGAGCCGAACACCCAATTCGGGCTTGCCGATACCTGGCTCATTTCACTGGCCCCGGCGGCCGGTTTCAAGGCTGCAGGGCAAGGTTGCCTCGGGTCCAACGGGAAGGTCCCCCAGCTCAAGGCCGGGAGCTTACCCAGGATAGGGGGCGAAATGGTCCCGGAACTCCTGGGGGCTCCACCTTTTGTCACCACCTTCCTTTCCGTCGGGCTCCAGGCGAGTTCCTTCGATCTCGGTCCTTTCGGGGCCCGGGGATGCTCCCTTTTCAACAACCCCGACTTCCTCTTCCCCAACAGAACCAACTCTTCGGGCCGTTGGACTGCTCTTCACAGGTTCAGGGTTCCGGGCGACGTGAACCTGTTGGGAGGGGTTTTCTACTTGCAGGTCCTACTGGCGGACCCACAGGCCAATCGGCTGGGGATCTCCGTCTCCAACGGCGCCAGGGCCCGGATTGGCTTTTGAGGCCGGCCCTTTCGCCCGCGAACCCCCATGTAGAGTGGGCAAGGGGGTCCACGATCTCTCCCGCCCGGTGCACACCGAAAGGCCGGGCTTGAAGGGAAAAGCGAAGGGGGAAGGCACGTAATTTCTTCTCATAGAAGAAGTTGGGTGTGGTGGAGACGATGGGATTCGAACCCACGACCTTGGCATTGCGAACGCCACGCTCTCCCAGCTGAGCTACGTCCCCAGCCACGCAGGGGCCTTCTATAGAGGGCCGGAGGAAAAAGATCAAGAGGGGGAAAGAAGGATCCCCGCAAAGAGGGAATCCGGAAAATTGTCCCGATTTGGCCCTCTCCCTGTCCTCGGACAAGACAAGTTGTGCAAAGTCGGGGGAGAAAGATTCCGACAATCCAAGTGCCTGGCTGATCGCGGGATCGACCGAACCAGGTGGTTTCCAGGGGAAGAGGCTTCATTGGAAAAGGGCGTGGGGAAATGGCCCAGATC
>CAYQBW010000027.1:3562-7092 GCA_964415725.1 uncultured Planctomycetia bacterium | reverse complement strand
CCACGTAATCGGAGAGCGTCTTCTCGGGCCTGGCTCCGCCGAGGATATGGGCGTTGGCCAGGGGGGGAAGAAGGACTCTCATCCTGGACGCGGACCTCGGCCTGGCCAACGCCCATATCCTCTGCGGATCCAGGCCCGAGAAGACGCTCTCCGATTACGTGGAAGGGAAAGTGGACCTTCCCGAGGTGATCGTCCAGGGCCCGGAGGGGCTGCGGATGATCTCCGGCGGATCCGGGGTGGCGGAGATGGCCAACCTGGACGAAGAGGGGAGGGAGAAGATCCTCCAGGCCGTTCTCAGTCTCACCCCCTGGGTGGACGTGATCATCATCGACACGGCCGCGGGCATCTCCAGGTCGGTGACGGACTTCATCAAGATCTCCGACCACACCCTGGTGGTCTGCACGCCCAACTTCGCGGCCATCGCCGACGCCTACGGCATCATGAAAGTGATCACCTCGGAGGGATACAAGGGGGGCCTGCACCTCCTGGTGAACCGGGTCCTCTCCATGGAGGAGGCGGAAGCGGTCTACAAGAAACTCCGGGGATGCACCAACAGGTTCCTGGGTCTCGATATCCAGCTTCTGGGCTTTCTCCCCGAGGATCCGGCCGTGAACAAGGCCGTCCAGAGGAGAAGTCCCTACCTGCTCTCCTTTCCGGACTCGGTGGTTTGCAGGTACCTGAACCAGGTGGCGAAAAAGGTGGAAGACACCATGCTGGAGAAGATCCAGGCCACCTGATTCACGCGCTGCGGCGGCAAAGGGAAAAGGGAAAAAAAAACGGGAGAGTCCCCGGCAGGGGACGGCGCTGCAGCACAGGAGGAAAAGGGGAAATGTCGCGAACCAGCCAGAACGGGCCCATGGTCCTTTCGGGAAGAACACCTGTACGGAATACCCGCGAAGAGACTGCAGCCGACCCCGGCGGCGAGCGGCCGTGCCGGGAAACCCGTCCCCCCGGGGAAGTCTCCAAGGATTGGAGCGGCGCCTGGGCCAACAAGGCCGAACTCTCCGACACGGTGGCGGAAAAACTCGGGATTTCCAGGAAACGGGCCATGCGCACCGTCAACGCCGTGCTCCGGGTCATCACCGATCTCCTCAGGGACAAGGGCAAGGTGGCCGTGAAAGGCTTCGGCACCTTCGAGAGCCGGACCAGGAAAGGCCGGGCCTACAAGCACCCCAAGACGGGAGAGAGCGTGGTGGTTCCCGACAAGGGGACGGTGGTCTTCAAGCCGAGCAAGAACCTCCTGGCCAAGGTTCATGGAGGGGAAACCACCCTTCCTAGACCCGAGTTGATCCTGGACTGAAAGCTCCCCGGCCGGGGTAGGGAGCCTTGGATTTTCCTGCCGGCGCGTTCCCGGGAGGGAGGACGATGGTGGACTCCCGGGCGCGCCGGTATTTTTTTCTTCCATGACCCCGTCTCCCTACACCGTCGCCGCCCTCCAGTGGAACGTCCGGAGAGGCGATCCCGAGGCCAACCTCTCGAAGGCCGGGGAACTTCTAGGGGAGGCTTCCCGCCTGGGGGCCCGGCTGGCCCTCCTCCCGGAGATGTGGTCCACATCTTTCCCCGCCCCGGGCGAAGAGGGGATCCTGGCGGAAGCCTCCCGGGCCCAGGGGGAACTGGGGCGCCTCAGCCGGGAACTGGATCTCCTCGTCGGGGGGAGCGCGGCCCTGGAAGAGGATGGGCGGTTCTACAACGCCGGTTTTCTCCTGGACCGGGGGCGGAACCTGGGCTGGTATCGAAAGATCCACCTTTTCCGCCGGGCCGGCGAAGACCGGGTCTTCTCCCCGGGAGAAGCCCCTTTTTTCCGGGAGACCCGCCTGGGCAGGGTGGGAATGGTGATCTGTTACGATCTCCGCTTCCCCGAACTCACCCGGTGGTTCTACCCCCACAAGGTCCGGGTCCTCCTGGCGCCCGCCCAGTGGCCCCTGGCCAGGCTGGACCATTTCCATGTCCTCACCCGGGCGAGGGCCCTGGAAAACCAGTGCTTCCTTCTGGCGGCGGGAAGATCGGGCGTGGACACGAGCCCCGTCTCGGGCAAGATGACCCGCTTCGCCGGTTCCTCCAGGCTGGTTTCCCCTTGGGGAGAGGTCATGGAGGAGTTGGGACCCGAAGAAGAGGGCGTGCTTCTGGGAACAGTGGACCTTTCCCTGGTGGAATCGGCGGAAAAGGAGCTTCCCCAAAGAGAGGACCGGGTACCCGAAGTGTATCGGAAAATCTGGAAGTCCTGGGAGGACCAGCCGTGATCGAAGTCGTTCGCCCTTGTTTCAGCCCCGCCTGCCGGGGAGAGCCCTACAAGCAAAGAATTCCCTGCGACCTGCACCCCGACACGGTGGACTGCACGGCCACCTGCGCCGAAAGGCTCTCTTCCTCCCGCTCCAGGTGTCTCTTTTGCGGGGAGTGGAACGGGGCCTCTCCGCCGGAAGGGGAACTCTACAAGATGGAAGGACTCCCCCCGGAGCGGGAAGAAAAGGGGAAGGCCCCCTCCCGGCCCCAGAGGGAAAGGCCGCCCCAGGGAACCGGGAGCGGCCGCCGGAAAAAAGGAAGAAGGGGCAGGCCCGGGCGGAAGCGCCGGAGAAGAACCTTTTGACCGGACTCTCCGCCTGAACCCGGGGGCTCCTTGCGGGTCAGCCGGACTTCCCCCCTTTGAACAGGAGCAGGAGGGCGATCAGGACCAGCAGGCCCGCCGCACCGAAAACCAGGGGCGCGTTCGCCAGGAAACCTCCCCCCTCCGGGAGAAGGGGGGTGTCCTCCGGCCCGGCCGATCCTCCTGTTTCCGGCGGGGATGCCTCCCGGCTCCCGGGGAGGACCCTTCCAGGGCCCCTTTTCCCGCGGGCCGGGGCCCGGGGAATCTCCCGGGCGGATTTGGGCTTCCTGCCGGGTTCCTTCTTTCCCGGCGCCTCTGGGACGGAGGGGGAAGAGGAAATGGGTTTCTCCGGAAAAACGACCTGGGGGAGAGGCGGCCCCACCTTGGCCTGGAACTGGATGGGATCCACGTTCACCATCCCCGCGATGGGGGGGGTGGCGGAAAGGACTCTGTATTGGAAGTCGATCTTGAAGGAGACCGGCCCCAGGGGCGCCCTGGGCGAGACGAGGACCGGGATCTTCACGAAGACCTGGCCCGTCCAGCCGGGCACCGTTCTCCCTGATTCAGGATGGCGGAAATTCCCCGAGGGAGGAGGCCATTTCACTTTCCCCAGAGAGAGGGGCCCCGCCTTTGCCGGGGGTTTCACGAAGGTCTCCCCCGGACCACGGGTGAGAAAGCGGCCTTTTCCCACGTTGAGGAGGATATACAGGGTCCCCTTCCCGCCCCTGGGCAGAGGATCGGGGTCGGTGAAGACATGGAAGCTCATGTTCTCCGGCCCCTGGAGGCTTTCCATCTTCTGGATCTCTCCTTGCCCCTGGACCGGCAGGTCCCCCTCGGGAGGCCTGTCCCCGCCGGGCGGTTGGGTCCCGTCGGTCTGGGCAGGGATGAGAGGTGCCAAACCTCCGAGGAAAGCCAAGAAGAGAAGGGAACGGAGGGAAGGGAGCATCAT
>CAYQBW010000027.1:0-3552 GCA_964415725.1 uncultured Planctomycetia bacterium | reverse complement strand
CAGGCCGCCGAGAACCTCTAAGAGGAGGATGAATCGAAGAGAAGGGGAAATCATGGCGGAGCCTCGCCTTTTGTTTCGGTCTGAACCACTTGATTTTTTTTCCTGTGGACCTTGGCCCGGCTGGGCCCAAAAGATCGTAACATCTTCCAGTGGATCCAAGCCCCCCGGTGGGACAGGATCCGCGGGTTTTTCTTTCGTCCAGGGTTCCCTGGACCTTTCTTCTTGTTTTCGTCTTTTGCCGGGAGGTTCGAAAAAGTGTTCGAGGAAGCCGCCTACCAGGCCCACCCGACGGGAGGGGAAACCCTGGAGCAGGCCCTTTCCAGCCAGGGAGGGCCCTTCCTGGTCACTTTTTCCGCCGACTGGTGCCCTCCCTGCCACGCCCTGAAGCCTGTCCTGGACCGGATCGCCCGGGAACTGGGCCAGAGGTTGAAAGTCCTTGTGGTGGACGCGGACCAGAACCCCTCCCTGGTGGAGAAGTTCGGCGTGGAGGGAATTCCCACGACCCTCCTCCTGGCGGGAGGGAAGGTCCTGGACCGGATCGTGGGAGTTCAGCCTTTCGATTCCTTCCGAAAGAGACTGGAAAAGGTCCTGAGGTGATGCACCCGGGGCGCCGCACCCACCCCGGGGGGGCCACGATGGCGGCACGAGGAAAAACGTGGGTTCCCTGGTTTCTTCTCCTTGCCCTGGGAACCTCCTCGGCCGCCCAGTCCCGGGCCCTGCTGTTCGCCTCCGCCGAACCCCAGGTCTTGACTTCCTGGAAAGGTTCGGGGCTCCTGGGGCGGCTGGACGACCAGGAAGCGGCCATGGCCCTTCCCGGGTCCGCCCAGCAGGCCCTGGCGGCGCGGAAGTTCCTTTCCCTCGGGGCCCTTCACGCCTTCTGGGGGGATCCCGCGGGGAAAGGGGACTATACCCAGCCTTTCGTGGTGGGCGAGATCGACGCCCTCTTCGTGCCGGGCGGCTTCCTCGGGGCTTCCCCTGGGCGGGGCCGGGGGTTCTTTTTCAGCGTCACCCGGCGGCGCCTCCCCGTGTTCCTGGGAAATCGAGTGGGGACCCTTGGGCCGGCCGACTTGTTCCGCTGGAAAGAAAAGGGCCGGGTCCAGGTGTTCCTCTCCTCCTCCCTTCTGGAAAAAGCCCTGGGCTTCCAGAGTCCCACTCTGGACGTAGACGCTTTCTGCGCCGATTCCAAGGGGGATCTCTTCTTCAGCCTGGCCCTGGACGAACCCTACCCCAGTCCCAAGGTCCTGGATGGGGACTTGTGTTTCCTCTCCGCCCGGGCCCTGGTCTACGCCCCGGACGGGACGGTCAAGGATGTCCGGGCCGGGGCGGCGGTGGTGGCCGCCCGGGAGGCGGACCTGGACGCCTGGGTGGCCGCCTCGGGCCTGGCCTCCAGCCGGGGAGTCCCCCTCAAAAAGGTGGGAAACCTCTCCTGCCTCGCCCTGGATCCTGCGGGGGGAACCTTCCTCCCGCCGGCCCAGCCCGCCCTTGGGCCCTTGCCCAACCTGGTTTTCGGGGGCTCCGGGAAGAGCTGGGCCATGGGGCTTTGCACAACGGCGGGAAAGGGAGGGATCGCCCGCTTCGGGGGCGTGGTCCTGGGGTCGGTTCGAAAGACCACGGGAGTTCACCTGGGGGTGGAATCCACCTCGGGCGGCCCTTCCGATTCCTGGGTCTGCGCCCTCTCCCTTTGCGGTCCTCCCGCCCTGGAAATCCAGGTGGAGGAAGAGGGGGGAGGCCGGTTCCTCCAGCCCGTCTCGAAGCTGGTCTTCCAGTGGGGGGGGCTCGCCCCGGGCCGGGAGGCTTTTCTCCTCCTTTCCCCGGGTCCCGCCGGAGGGGGAAAAGGCTTTTCTTCCCTCCGCCTTCCGGGGACCTCCCTTGGGGGGCCGTGGGAAGTCTTCTGGGAGGGCGGCCCGGTCTATCTCCTTCCCTTGGGGCTTTCCGGGAAAAACGGGCGGGGCAGGACCATCCTGGCTTTGCCGCCTTCCTTTTCGGGCCCCCTCCTTCTCACGGCCCAGGCTTTCGGGCCCGCAGCGGGAGGCAAGCTGGATCTCTCCTTGCCCCTGGTCCTCCAATGGTGGTAGGAAGAGCCTTCCCGCGCATTCCATAGACCCAGGCGGGGAGAAGGCATGAAGAAAGAACGCCTGAAGGAACGGGCCGCAGCCGTCCTGGATCTCCTGGAGAAAGAATTCCCCCGGGCCGATTGCGCCCTCGTCCACGACGATCCCTTCCAGTTGCTCGTGGCCACCATCCTTTCCGCCCAGTGCACGGACGCCAAGGTCAACCAGGTCACCCCGGAGCTCTTCCGGAAGTATCCCACCCCCCGGGACCTGGCCCGGGCCTCCCAGGAGGAGGTGGAGGCCCTGATCCGCCCCACGGGATTCTTCTCCCAGAAGGCCCGTTACCTCCGCGAGACCGCGGCCCTCCTGGTGGAGCGGTTCCAGGGGCGGGTTCCCGGCCGCATGGAGGACCTGGTGTCCCTTCCGGGTGTGGCCAGGAAGACGGCCAACGTGGTGCTGGGGACGTGGTTCGGCAAGAACGAGGGGATCGTGGTGGACACCCACGTCAAGCGCCTGGCCGGGAGGCTGGGCCTTTCCCGAGAAAAAGACCCGGGCCGGATCGAGAGGGACCTGCAAGCCCTCTTCCCGCGGGCCTCCTGGACCTTCCTGGGCCACGCCTTGATCTTGCTGGGGCGGAAATACTGCAAGGCCCGGAAACCCTCCTGCCGGGAGTGCCCCCTCCGGGAGGCCTGTCCCCGATTGGGTGTTGAAAAGAGGGACGGGGAGACCCTAAAAAGCCTCAAACCCCCGCCTCGAAAGAGGAGGAATCCATGAAGTTCGAGCCTCGCGTCTATTCCCTGGACCTTGCCCAGAAGGCCTTGGCCTTGGTCCGTCCCATCGTGGAGGACCTCGTCCGGGCCCGGATCCTCTGGGAAGAGACCATGGAAGGCCTTTCCCTTCCCGCGGGCCGGGCCTGGTGGGAATCCTCGGGTTCCCAGGTGGAAGCCCTCTCCCGGCTCTTCGACCGGAGGATGGGGTACCGCCGGGAGCTTGAGGCCCTGGGGGTCCACCTCCTGGAGGAAGAGGAGGGTGAAGTCGGGTTTCCTTCCCTCCTGGAGGACCAGCTCGTCCTCTTGTCCTGGAGACTTGGGGAAGAGAGGATCCAGGGCTGGCGCCCCTTTCTCTTCTCCAGCGACGAAAGGGGGCCCTGGTTTCCCCTTTCTTCCTCTCCCGCCTGCCTGGCCCGGGCGGGGGAGGATTGGGAGGATCTTCCGGAAATTCTCCCGGGAGAGGGGGATTTTCCCCTCCATTGATCGCCGGTAGGGAGACCCGGGAGGGAGGGACCCATACTTTTTTCTTTCGACGAGCGATTCATGAAGACGGAACACTCATCCGACCAGGGGCCTGCCCTGGCGTCCCCGGTCCGAACGGCCTTTCCCGGCCCCGGCCTGGACCTTGGAGGAATCTTTTGCGCCCCTCTCTGGGGAGGAAGGCTCCGGCTGACCCTCTCCCTGGGAAGGAAGCTCTGGATTCCCTTGACCATGCGCCCCCTCCTGGTGAG
>CAYQBW010000026.1:11226-12360 GCA_964415725.1 uncultured Planctomycetia bacterium | reverse complement strand
CCGGGCGCGCGCGGGGCAGCGAGCGCCACCAGCCCTCCAGCACCTCGTGGGCCTTGGCGAAGAACCGGGCGAAGAAAAGAACCCCCGCCGGGTCGGCTTCGAAGAAACGGACCTTCACGTCCGTCCGAAAGATCCTTCCCCCTTTCTTGGCCCGCCCTTCCGCCATGGCGCCCGCCTTTCCTGTTTCCAGAGTCCCTCCTCCCCGGCCCCCGGCGCGATGGAGAGGCCCCGATTCTAGCCCGGATTCTTCGTGAAAGTCCTGCTGGAAGCTCCAGGGGGGTGGCGCCCCTCCTCCAACGCCACTTACAATATTGGAACAATCACCCGCCCCCGGGCCAGGAAAAGGAGGTCACCCGATGAAATCCCCCTCTCCCCTTCTTCTCTTCTTCTTTTTGTTCTCCTTCCTTCCGCCGCCCGCCCGGGCCCAGCGAACCGTGATCCATCCACCCGAATTGGCCCACCAGGAGGGAACGTGGCGAAGCCTCTACCCCTTCGCTTTCGCGCCCGCTCCCAAAAGCCAGAAATCCAACCGGTGGCTCCAGGTCCACGACAGGCTCCTGAAAACGCCGGGGAAGATCCGGGCCCTCTCTTTCCGGAGGGACGGCCTCTACCATTATCAAATGTTCCCCTCTTTCGCCGTCACCCTGGAACTCATCCTCTCCACGGCCCGCACCACGAGCCGAACCCTTTCTCCCTATTTCGCCTCCAACCACGGCCCGGACAGGGCAACGGTGATTCCCAAGACGACCATTCATTTCAAGGCCACCCTTGGCAAGCCGGCCCTCCCCTACCCGAGTTTCGACTATACCCTTCCTTTTTCCTCCAAGCCCTTCTCCCTGGCGGCCGGCAAGGGCCTCTGCTGGGAGGCCCGCGTCTACGACAACACCCTCACCCGCCGGGACGGCACGGTTCTTTTCGACATGAGCCAGGGCCGGCCCAAAACCCTGTTCCGGCTCTTCGGCAAGGCCTCCTTCGCCCCGGGCAGGACCTTGCCCATGTATCCGGATTTCAAAATCGATTGGAGCCCTCCCCCCGCTTCGGTCTGGACCATGTGGGCCTTCCTCTACCGGGGCCCCGCCGGGGGAACGGCCTTCCTCCTCTTCTCCCGCGCCGGAAACCCGGACGGGCTTCCCC
>CAYQBW010000026.1:0-11216 GCA_964415725.1 uncultured Planctomycetia bacterium | reverse complement strand
AGGCGAAGGCTACCTGCACCTGGACCCCGCCAGGCTCCTCCTCATCGCGGGCCCCAGGCCCATCTCTTTCTTCGGGCAGGCCATCTTGACCCGGCCCGTGATCCCTCCCATCCCAGCCTACCCCTCTCTCTACGGGACCAAGGTCTACGCCCAGTTCCTGTGTCTCCCCCGCGGCGGAAAGGCCCTCTACGCCTCCCGGGCGGCCATCCTCCAGTTTCCCCGCAAATGGCCCGACCCTTACGGACCCTTCGTGGGGCACTGTTTCATCGAAGGCATCAACTCCCCCAAAGCCCGGCTGGTCCGCTTCGGGGAGGGCCTGGTCACGAAGTTTTTGGTCCAATGAAACCCGAAGGAGAGTCCGCCATGACCACGAAGATCCCCCTTCTTTTCGCCGCCCTTCTTCCGGCGGCGGCCCTTTCGGCCCAGAGCTACCTGGTCCACCCCGCGCCTTACGCCCGGGTGGAGGGCGAGTCCTCCCAGAAATGGCCCTTCGGCTCGGACCGCGCCTGGACGAGCCTCAACGGCGTCCGCTACCAGCAGGCCCACGACGCCCTTTCCACCCGAACGGTGGCCATCAAGGGCATGGCTTTCCGCCGCGACGGAAAGGGTTCCCTTCCCCGCCGGGGCTGGACCGTGGAGATGGACCTCACCCTTTCCACCTCTCCCAGGCCGGCCTACCAGATCCTTCCCGAGTTCGCCTCCAACATGGGCAAGGACGCGGTGATGGTGGTTTCCAGGAAGAAGATCCATTTCCCCGCTTTCGCCGCCGGGTGGGGCTTTCCCAAGCCCTTCCTGGCGGACATCCCCTTCGACCAGGGAAAGAGCTTCCTCCTCCGCGGGGGCAAGACCCTCTGCTGGGAAGCCAAGGTCTGGTGGAGCGACCTCCGGAAGAACCGGGAATCGAGCCTGCCCTTCGACGCCACGGCCAGGATGGAAAAGATCCAGGTCACAAGCTATGGCCACGGGTGTTATGTTTCAGGGGCGCAGGAACCGGCGTCCATGGGTTTCTACATCGACCCCAAACGCCCCTGGGACCTCCAACCCTGGATCATGGGCGGCGCCCCCGGGGGATGGGCTTTCCTCCTGGGATCCCTGGGACAGGCAAACCCGCCTCTCCGGGCGGGAGGCCTTTTGTGCCGCTTCTACCTGGACCCGGCGACCCTCTTCTCCCTCTCCCCCATCCTTCATTTCGACATGCAGGGCGTTTTTTCCAACCGCTTCTTCTACATCCCCGTCCCCAAGGACCCGGTTCTTAGGGGAAGCGCCTTCCACGCCCAGTGCGTGTTGAGCGACCCCAAGCCGCGGACCTTCCGGCTCACCAACGCCGTCCACGTTTTCATCCCCTACCTGTGGCCCCACGCCCCCTGGAGGGGAATCGGTTTTTGCATGGCCCAGGGCGCCCGGCCCGATCACCTGAAAACGGGGATCCCCGCGTCCTACAAGGGCCTGGTGGTCCGGTTCCGGATTTGACAAAGGGAAGGAGGAAACAAAAGACATGAAGACTTCCACGTTTCTCTTCGCGGCTCTCTTCGCGGCGGCGCCCCTCCTGGCCGGGCAGACCGCCCTGGTTCACCCCAAGGCCCTGGCGGGCCTGGAAGGCAACGATGCCTCGGCATCCCCCCTTGGATTGCCCTTGAAAAAGGGCGAGGGGCTCCGTTACCTCCAGGTGGACGACCTCCTGCCCTCCAAGGATATCCGGATCAAGGGAATGGCCTTTCGGCCCGACGGATCCATGAACCGCCCCTGGTCCTCCTTCCAGGTGGAACTGGACCTCCGGCTCTCCACGGCCCGCCGGCGGGGTTCCCTGGTGAACGCCTGGTTCGAGGTCAACTACACCAAGGACCTCACCACCGTCCTTTCCCGAAAGACCCTGAAATTCCCGGCCTCCCGGGGGATCTCCTCCCTCCCGGCCCCCTTCCTCCTGCGCCTCCCCTTCGACGGGGGCAAGACCTTCCGCCTGGCGGCGGGAAAGGAGCTTTGCTGGGACCTCCGGATCTACTCCTCCACGGCGCCCGGCTACCCCAAGATCCTGTTTCTCGACGGATTCGTCCGGGGCCGCGGCCTTTTCTCCCGGAGCGTCAAAAAGGGAGGGATCGACCCCAAGTGGGGAACACCGGTCCTGCTCTCCCTGGGGGACAACTTCCTATGGGGACGCCATGTCCTCCAGGGAAGCATTTTTCAGGGGCCGATCCATGGACGGGCTTTCCTCTTCCTGGGAACCCGCCTGCTCTCCCGGGGAATCCCCTTCGGGGGATGGAAGAGCGTCTTCTACCTGGACCCTCTCGCGTCCCCGGTCGTTCTCGGCCCCTTTCGGGAACAGGCCGGCAACGGGTATTATCCTTTTGGGATCCCCTCCCCTCCGGGCAACGGGGCTTCCCTGTGGGGCCGTCCTTTCTACGCCCAGGGAGTCGTCCTGGGCGCGACGCCGGCGCAAACGTGCGGCACCAACACCCTGGAGTGCCTGTTCACGATTCCCTGGTATTCCAACCTCCCCGGCTCGGGGAGGGTGATGCTCGCAGGCCGGGACGCCCTGGTCTCCCCCACGGGGGCGGCCACGCCCGACACGGGTGTGGTGGTCCAATACATCCTCTGACGGCGGGCCAAGAAACATGAAAGGCCCGGGACGAGCTTTCGCCCCGGGCCCTTCATGGCTTACCGCTGCGGGCCGTCTCTCAGGAGCCGCTGACCAGCTCGCCCTTGATGACCTTCAAGGTCACCCCCGTGGGCATGTCCCCCACGAGCGCGCTCTTGGTCTCGTCGAACACGATGTCCGGGGCGTCCAGGGTCTCATCGAAGGGCAGGGAGGTTTCCAGGGCGCTCAACACGGACGGGTCCGTCACCTGCTGCATGATCAGGCTCTCCTCCACGCCCTTGACCACGTATTCCACGCCCGCCTGGTCCGCGGCCTGGAGTACGGTCCCGTCCTTGAGGTTGAACAGGGGCACCCACTCGTCCGCCTGGGCGTCGTATTTTCCGGGAACGTCCAGGTGGTTGCCGTCGTATTCCATGGAAAACAGTTTTCCGTCGTAGGTGGAATCCCCGTTGAGGTCGTTGGCGGTTTGATGGGTATACTTGAGCCTGATCGGGGGATCGAAGGCCACGTAACTCCCCGAAGAATCCTTGACCGTCCAGAACTGGTTCCAGTCCTGGGGACCCGTGCTCCAGCTGTAGAAAGTGTCTTCGTCGTAGATCCCGCTCCAGTTGGAGGTAGTGAACGAAGAATTGGTGGTCAGCGGGTCCATGGTGTAGCCGTTGGAATATTCGCTGTTCGAAAGGTCCAGGTCGGCGCCCAGGATCACCGGCTCGCCCGTGGGGCCCCCTTCGCGGAGCACCATGCCGGCGGCGTCGAAATAGTAGGTCTTCTTGGTGGGGTTGCTCCAGTAGCTGTTCCTCGCCGCCTGCGCCCCGTCGATGACGGTTTGGGTGATGGGCACGTCCAGGGCGAAACCGAAGAAGTAGAGCGTCAGGTTCTGGGCCTGGGATGGAAAGACCGTCTGGTCCGTGTGGTAGGGCACCACCGTCCCGTTGTCGGGGGAGGTCAGGGTCCCCAGGGGGAGCCAGGCCTTCAAGGCGTCACACCAACCGCCGTCCCAGGTGTTGGCGAAGGTGTAGGCAGTGGGCGTGGCCAGGTAGGTGACCTCCCCCTGCTGGGTCCTGGTCCCGAGCTTCACGAACTGGGAGCCGTTCCAGGCGACGATGGTGTCCTGGTGATTCGTATCGTCCCAGACGAAGATCTCCGCTCCCGTAATGTCTCCCAGGGTGACGGTGGCCTTGGAGTGCTTGGTCAGCTTCCCCCTGACCCCAAATAGGGTATATTCCTCTCCCGAGCCCACCCGGCTCACCTTCATCCCGCTCGCCGGAGTCACGCCCGCAGGCGCCCAGACCCCGTAATACCCGACGTATCCCGTCTTGCCGCCCGGGAAAGCGATGGGGAAACCGCCGGCCAGTTTGACCTCGGCGCCCGTGTCCTTGTCGAACAGCTTGTAATTGTGCACCCGGTGGACCAGGCTCTTCTTGTTGAAGGCCTGGACCTGGCCGCTTTCGACGTTCTTGGTCCGGAAATAGTCGGAATTGAAGGCGATCCTGAGGCTTGTCGTCTGCAGGGTCCCGATGGAAGGATCGGTCTCCGAGGAGATCACGTAGGCCTGGCCCTCGGAAAGGTCCTTGTTTGTGCGCAACCTGAGGCGGTGGTTCCACTCGAAGGTCATGCCCCCGTCGTCCTCCTGGCCGTAGTCCAGGGACTGGACCGTGACCACCCCGTTGTCGGCGGAAATCTTGAGCGCCACGCGGAAGAGAGGGTCCCCGGGGACGACCTGCCCGGAGGAATCCAGTTTCAGGCCCTTGATATAGGCCTCCATCTCCCCGAGGGGATAGTCGTCGCTGACCCCCTGGGTGACCTCGAAATAGGCCTTGACGAGCTGGCGGTTGCCCCCCGGCCCGTCCTCTTCCACGGCCCAGAGCTTGACCACCATGGGGGCCGTGTTGCTCGCCCTGGAGACGTCCAGGACCATCTCCTCCAGGTTCTCCGTGGTGGTGGAAGTGGTGGTGTTTCCCGACTGGGCCTCGTCGCTGTCCGAGGGGGAAGTCACCAGGGCCGCGTAGGGTCCCTGGTTGACGAAATACTTGTATCCGCTGTCTTTCACCACCTGGAGGATGCTGTTGATCATGTTGAGGGCGTCCGTATCCTCCACGTAGCTGTGTTTCTCGGCCTTGGAATAATCCGTGTCGGGATCTCCAAACCCGGAATTCGGCGTGAGGGAGGCCGAAGCAGCGGAACCGTCATCCGCCTTGGTCAACTCGATTCGGGAAGGAAGGGTCAGGGCTTCCACGCTTCCCCCGGAACCTCCGCCGGAGGAAGATCCGCAGGAAAAGAGGAATCCTCCGCAAAAAAGCGCGGAGATCCCTAGGATAACTCCTTCCAAAGAAAAGCGGGGAAGCCTCTCGGCACGGCAGGTTGGACCCATCTTTCTGCTCCTCTCTTTAAAAAACCAAGGTCCCGTCGGATCCCAAAAGGAATGCCGGTGAACCCTTTCGGAACACCGGCCCGAAGGCCTTGAGAACTTTCCCTCCCGGGGCCGAAAGAGGGTTGGAAAGAGGGGGGCGCTTTTCGCCATGAGACCCGGCATGATTCTTTTCTTCCTGTGCCTCTCCTGCCTCGGGGCGGGAAGCTGCACAGCCCCCGGACAAAGGGGAAAAAGGCTCTCCCCTTCCCCTGGTCCATGGGAGAAAGTGGGCCGCCGACTGGGACGGGACCTGGCGGAAAACTTCCGCGATCCCCAGGTCCTGCTGGTGCGACCCCTTTCCTGGCGGGGGACTTCCCCGGCGGACAGGACGGCCCTGACCAAGGTTCTGGCCGAGGCCCTGGCCGGCGCCACGGGGTGGAAGGTCCTCCTGGAGGGGTCAGGCCGGTCCCCTTTCCCGGGCCCCCTCGTGGAGGTTCAGGGAAGGGTGGAACGCCAGGGATGGCTCCCGGGCGAGGCCGGAAAAGAAGTGGTGGAGTTCACCGTCCGCCTGGCCGGGGAAGAAAGAGGGAGAGGCCGGCCCTGGACCGCCTGGTACGCCCTGGACCAGGCCTGCTCCGGCTTCACCTGAAGCTCCCAATGACGGGGCGGAGTCTCCGCCTTATCCTTGTCCTGTCCTTGCTCTTGGCCGGACCCGGATCCCCCGCGTCCCTTTCCGCTTTTCCCTGGAGGTCCCATGAGCCGGTTCCTGGTCGAAACCTTCGAAGAAGATTCCCTCCCCGTGGCGAGGCTTTCCGACACCCGGGAAGGCACGGAAGCCCTCATCGCCCTGGGTTACGGGTTCAACTGTTACCGGTTCACGCGGCGCGGCCCGGCGGAGCCGGAGGAATACATCTACGCCGACCCGGCTTTTCCTTTCTCCCGCTCCGGCCCCAACTTCAACGGCATCCCCATTCTCTTTCCTTTCCCCAACCGGATCGCCGGGGGAAGGTTCGTCTTCGAGGGAAGGGAGGTATCCCTCCCCCGGAACGAGGGGGGCAAGAACGCCATCCACGGGCTTGTGCTGGATCGTCCCTGGGAGACGGCAAGCATGGATACGCGCCAAAAGGCTTCCGTCACCGGGCGGATCGACACGGAGTCCGACGGCGGCCTGGCGGCCCTCTGGCCCTTCCCCTTCCGCCTCGAGGTGACCTATACGCTCTGCGGGAAGACCCTTTCCATGGAGGCGGTCTTCCACAACCCCGGCCCGGGAAGGCTTCCCTGCGGATTCGGGTCCCACGGCTATTTCCGGGTCCCCGGGGCCGAAAAGGTGGACGATCTCAGGCTCACGGCCCCTTTCGGCTGCCGCTACGAGCTCCGGGACCTCCTGCCCACGGGAAAAAAGATCCCCCTCGATCCCGGGGATGAGCCCTACCTCCGGGGAGCGCCCGTGGGCGGCCGCGTCTTCGACACGGTCTACGGGGACCTCTCCTTCCAAAACGGCAAGGCCTCGATACGCCTGGAGGGCGGGGAAAGGGGTCTGGAAATCTCCTGGGATCCCTCCGCCCCCATCCTGATTCTCTATACGCCCCCGCACAGGGAAGCCGTGGCCGTCGAGCCCTATACCTGCCTCACCGACGCCTTCAACCTCGCCTCCCGGGGAGTGGAAAGCGGGGCCCTCTTCCTGGAGCCGGGAGAGCGGGGCCGGACCTCCATGGAGATCGCCGTCCTGGACTGATCCGGCCTACTCCCCGGTGATTTTGTAGATCCACCACTGGAGCCCTCCCCCGTAGGGATGGCCGAAAACCCTCCAGGGCCGGATCCCGCACCACCGCCCCAGGGCCTCGAGGCGGGGATCCCGGGAGAGCCCGAGCACCATGAGTGTCCGGGTCTTTTCGCCGGCGGCCCCGAGAATCCTGGCTCCCTTCAAGACCAGGGAGGGATCGGCCTTTCCGTCCAGCCTCCCCGCCTCGATGTCTTTCCGAAGCTTTTCGGGAAGGAGTTTTTCCAGGTAGTCCAGGTAGGGACAAAGCTCCATGTCCGTGTAGAGGGCAAGGTTGTAGCGGATCTCCTGGTTCCACGTGCAGAGCACGCGGATCTCTTCGGGGGCCTTCCCGGAGGTCTCTTCCGCCAGGGCCCGGGCGGGACCCATCAGCCCTACGTATATCGGCTTGACGCCCCAATGGTTCCTTGCGTGGACCGCAAAGCCCGTCACCGCCCCTTCCCCGGCGGCGAGGAGCACCGCCAGGACCAAAAAGATCGAGCCGAAGGGACCGGGATCCCCCCTCTTCTCCCGGGGACGGCAGGCCAGGACGGCCCCAAGAACGAGAAAGGCGAAAACCGGCGCCACGTAACGAATCTCCCCGGCCGTCACCAGGATCACCAGGAGGGGCTGGACCAGGATCCCCGCGAGAACCCAGAGGCGTGCCGGGCTTCCCTCCCTTCCTTCCCGCCAGGTCCGAAGCGCCCACCAGCCCAGGAGCAAAAGAAGAGTCACCGGCAAGAGGAGCCTGCCGGGAACGCTCCAGACCTCCACGGCGGCCTGGGAGAGATACCTGGGGGGCGCTCCCCCGAAGACCTGCCGGACCAGGTCGTAGAGGCGCCGGAAAGGGAGCAAGACCCAGGGGACTCCGGGGGGCGCGTAGGTTCCCCGCTGGCCCAGGTAGAACCGGACCGTCTCCAGGGGGACCGCCCAGGGACCGCTCCCGAAGGCCCACCCCGCCAGGAGGGCGGGGACCAGGTAAGCCGGAAGGGCCGCGGCGATCCCCGAGAGGAGGCGGACCGCCCTGGCCTTCCGCCCCACTCCGGGTCCCGCCCCGAACCAGGTCAAAAGCCCGGCGAAAAGGGGCAGGCCCGCCAGGCTGGCGTAGAAGAAGAGCCCCGAGAGGCCCACCAGGGCCCATCCCAGGAGGCCCCAGGCCCAGCGGCCTTTTTCCCGGCCCAGCCAGAGGAAGAGGGCCGCACCGGTCCAGAAAGGCAGGGGAAGGGCGAAAAGGTGGGGGCCCGCCCGGGCGTAGAGGAAATGCCCCGGCGTGGCGGCGAGTCCCAGGAGAGCCGCCGCGCCGAGCAGGGGGCTCCCAGAGACGGCCCAGGCCAGGATTCCCAGGAACAGGCAGGCGAGAAAGGCCGCGCAGGATTCGAAGAGGAGTTCCGCCCGGTCCATCCGCTCCGGCGGAATCCCGGCCAGCTTTGCGGCCAGCACCGTGCAGGCCGAGGCGGGAAGGGTGGCCTCCGCCCAGGTCCGCCGGTATTCCCCCACCCCCGCCATCCGGTCCAGCCCGAAGAAGGCCGGCTTTCCCCGGGCCAGGTTGGAGGCGAAGCAGGCCAGGGTGGCCCCGTCGTAGCAGACCGCCGGGGGAAGGCGGTCCAGGGCGGCGAAGTGGAAGAGGCCCGCCCCAAGCAAGGCGGGAATCCACCAGAGGATCCAGGAGGACCCCTTCTTCGCAGTCCGGGCCCGGCTCATGGGAAAAGAATACTCCCCATCCCTCCTGGATTGCTTCCTTTCTCGCCCGGCCCTACCCTTGTCGTTTTCCCCGGCTCTTCCTCCCCCGCGGCGGGAGGCCCGGCCTGGGCGGTCTTTCTTTTCCTTACTTTCTTCCCGGAGGCAGACATGTCCCCATCTTCAGCCCGGACCCTGGTCCCCTGGACGGCCCTCTTTTCCCTTCTCGCCTGGACCCCGGCCCCCAGGGCTCAGGTCTACAAGGATCCCAAGGCGCCCGTGGAAAAACGAGTGCAAGACCTTCTCCGGAGGATGACCCTGAAGGAGAAGATCGACTACCTGGGCGGCTACAAGGGGTTCTACATCCGGCCCATCCCCAGGCTCGGGATCCCGGCCATCAAGATGTCCGACGGCCCCACGGGCTGCAGGTGCTACGGCAAGGCCGCCGCCCTTCCCGGCGGCATCTGCCTGGCCGCCACCTGGGACCCGGAGGCGGCCGGACTCCTGGGCAAGACCCTGGGCCGGGAGTGCCGCGCCAGGGGGGTCCACATCCTCCTGGGGCCCGGGGTTAACCTCTACAGGGGACCGCTTTGCGGGCGGGACTTCGAGTACTTCGGCGAGGATCCATACCTGGCGTCCCGCATCGTGGTTCCCTGGGTCCGGGGGGTCCAGTCCCAGGGAGTGCTCGCCACGGTCAAGCACTACGCCTGCAACAACCAGGAATACGACCGGTACCATGTTTCCTCCGAGGTGGACGAGGAAACCCTGAGGGAAATCTACCTCCCGGCCTTCCGCGCTGCCGTCACCGAGGGGCACGTGGGGTGCGTGATGAACGCTTATAACCTGGTAAACGGCGTCCACTGCACCCAGGACCCCTTCCTGAACAACCAGATCCTGAAAAAGGAATGGGGCTTCGACGGCATCCTCATGTCCGACTGGGGCGCCACCCACGACGGAGTCGCCGCCGCCCTCGGAGGCCTGGACCTGGAGATGCCTTCGGGAAAATACATGAACCGGAAGACCCTGATTCCGGCGATCAAGAGCGGGAAAGTTCCGGAGAGCGTAATCGATGACAAGGTCCGCCGGATCCTGCGCAAGATCATCCAGTTCGGCTTCCTGGACCGCCCCCAGGAGATCCCCTCCATCCCCAAGTACGACCCCAAGAGCGTGCAGGCCGCCCTTTCCATCGCCCGGGAAGGGATCGTGCTCCTCAAAAACGAAGGCGGGGCCCTTCCCCTGGAACGGTCCAAGGTCCGGTCCATCGCGGTCCTGGGCCCCATGGCCCACCCGGCCGTCTGGGGCGGAGGCGGGAGCGCCTTCACGACACCCTTCAGGGCGACCAGCGTGCTGGAGGGCCTGACTGAGGCCGCCGGCCCGGGCGTGGAGGTCTATTACGACAGGGGGCTCCCGGCGGTGGACGAAAACACCCTGGTCAAGAACGCCCGGTTTTTTCACCGCGGCGAACCAAGCGCCGCGCTTCGCGGCCTGAAGGCCCAGTACTTCGGAAACACCCGCCTCCAGGGCGATCCCATCGCGGAGAAGACCGCCTGGAGGGTGGACTTCGATTTCATCAAGCGCCCCGTCAAGGGCGTGCCGGGGAAGAACTTCTCCGCCCGGTATACCGGGTGGATCACCCCGGAAAAATCCGGAACCTACCTCTTCGTTCTCCGCTCCGACGACGGCGCCCGGGTCTTCCTGGACGGGAAGCTCATCCTGAGCGACTGGTCGAACCACGGCCCCAGGACCAGGACGGCCAGGGCGACCTTGGTCGGGGGCCGGAATTACCCGATCCGGATCGAATACTACCAGAAAGAGGGCGGGGCGGTCCTCCGTTTCGGCTGGGGCCTCCTTTCCCCGGAAGGCGGCTCGCCGGCGGTCCGCCTCGCAAAGGCCTGTGACGCGGCGGTGGTCTGCGTCGGGTTCGGGCCGCAGATCGAAAGGGAGGGCCGGGACCGGCCTTTCGCCCTGCCCGACGGCCAGGAGGAACTGATCCGGTCCGTGGCGGCCGCCAACAAGCGGACCATCGTGATCCTCTTCAGCGGGGGCAACGCCGCCATGGAGGGCTGGATCGACAACGTCGCCGCCCTGGTGGAAGCCTGGTATCCGGGCCAGGAAGGGGGAAGGGCCCTGGCGGAGATCCTGCTCGGGGACGTGAACCCTTCGGGCAAGCTTCCCGCTTCCTTCGCGAAGAGGTGGGAGGAAAATCCCAGCTCCCCCTACTACCACGCCAAGGACGGAAAGACTTATTACAAGGAAAGGATCTTCGTGGGCTACAGGGGGTTCGACAAGCTGGGACGGGAGCCGCGTTTCCCCTTCGGCTTCGGCCTCTCCTACACCACCTTCGCCCTCTCGGACCTGAAACTCTCCTCCCAGGAAATCCGGGCGGGAGAATCCCTCCAGGTGTCGGTGAAAGTGAAGAACACCGGCGCCCGGCCCGGCGCGGAAGTGGTCCAGCTCTACCTCCAGGACGTGAAGGCCTCCGTTCCCAGGCCCGTGAAGGAACTCAAGGGATTCAAGAAGGTCTTCCTCTCCCCGGGCGAGGAGAAGACCGTCACCTTCCGGATCGGAAGGCGGGAGCTGGAGTTCTTCCATCCCGGGCTCAAGCGCTGGATCGTGGAACCCGGCGCCTTCCGGGTCCTGGCGGGCACGTCCTCCCGTGACCTGCCCCTGGCCGGAGAATTCCAGGTCCTGAAGTAGGGGCCGCCGGAGGCGCCGTCTTCGGCGCCGAACGTCGGCCCGCGATGGTTCCGGGAATCCGGAATCATCCCGCCCATGGGAAAATCCCGGGACGACCGTCGGGACGGCCTTCAGCCGTCCCTCGGGCGTCCCCTACATTC
>CAYQBW010000025.1:0-12389 GCA_964415725.1 uncultured Planctomycetia bacterium | reverse complement strand
CTCCAGCACGTCTACCTCTCCTCTCCCGCCGGGGGGAGGCCTTCCAAGCTCCAGTATTGCCGGATCGAGAAGGGAAAGGAGACCTATCCCTTTCCCCTGGGAGCGGCCTTCCTTCCCGTAGAGGCGGGTCGGTGGTACCGGCTGGAGGTCCTGGCCCGGGGAAAAAAGCTCAACGTCTTTCTCGATGGGCGTCCCTGGCTGGCCTTTACGGACCTGGCCCCGGGAGCGGGAAGGGCCCTGGGCCTTTTGGCTTTCGATTGCAAGGCCTCTTTCCGCCGGTTTCACGTGGAGCCCCTTCCGGGGGAGGCCGAGCTCTTCGACGTCGTCCCCCTCCTCGGGCCCCTGGGAGGGAAAGTCGCCCCCGCCGCCCGGTCCCTGGAGGAGGTGATCCGCCTGGCCGCCTCTTTCGCCGGGAAGGACGCGGGGAAGGGAAAATACCTGGAGGACGAAAGAGGGCGTCCTCTCCCTCCTTACGTTTGCCACGCCGTCGTCCTCCCCGGCGACGACCTCTCTTACGACGCCTCGTATCCTGCCTTTCACCACGGCCTTTTCATCGACTGGTTCCTCCGGTACTACCGCTGGTCGGGGGACAAGGATTTCCTCCGCCGGGCCGAAGGCCTGGCCGATTGGAATCTCTCCCACAGCACCCCTCCGGATTGGCCCTACGGTTCTCTTCCCTGGAGCACCTGGAAGGCGGGAAAACCCGGCGGGGGCGCCGACGGGGAGTCCCTGGAACCCGACAAGGCCGCGGTCCTGGCCAGGTCCTACCTGGCCCTCTACGAGGCCACGGGGAAGGAGAGATACAGGCTCGGCGCCGAGAGGATCGGCGAGACCTTGCGGAAGAGACAGCTTCCCGGGGGGAACTGGTATTTCCGGGTGAACCCGCGGACCGGAGAGCCCGTCGAGGCCTACACGGCCGACGTGATCTACCCGGTTCTCCTCTTCCAGGAGCTGGCCCGGGTCCTTCAGACCGGACGTTTCGAGAAGGCGAAGAAAAAGGCCCTGGCCTGGCTCATGGAAAACCCTCTCCGGAGCGGGGATTGGTCGGGCTTCTACGAGGACGTGGCGGCCGGGGCGCGTTCCCAGGGGAACTGGGTGCCCATAGAGGCGATCCGTTACTTCCTGGCCCGCCGCGGGGAGGACCCCCGTTACCTGCCGGCGGCCTTGAAGATCGAGAAGTGGATCGAGGCCCGTTTTGTGGCCTACTGGAAAGGCCGGGGCCCGGCGCTCTACGAGCAGACCGCCTGTTACGTTCCCATGAATTGCCACACCAGCCACTGGGCTCTCGCCCTGGCGGACCTCTACGAGGCGACGGGGAAGAAGATCTACAAGAAGGCGGCCGAGAGCGCTCTGAACACGGTCACCTGGAACCTTGCTCCCGACGGGCGCTGCCCGAACGTGGACGTCTTCAACCGGGGAACCTGGCGGTCCTGCTGGTACTCCCTGGCCTTCTCCCAGTTCGGCCTCCTCCTGGAGTTCCTCCAGGAGCACCCGGACCTGAAAAGAAAGGAGTCCCGGGCGGGGGTGAAAGCCGGAAAGAAATGAATCCCTCCCCGGTTGGGAGGCTCAGGCCGGTGAGTGGAGCAGGAGTTCCAGGTGGATCAGGGCCTCCTGGACGGTCCGGGGGAGATCCAGTTTCAGCGCCTCCCCCAGGGTGGCCCAGGTCCAGTCCGGTTCGTCCGGCGAAGGAAGCGGCTCCGGCAGGACCTCTCCGTGGAAGGGGATGCCGAACCCGAAGTCCCAATCCACCCAGGTGATGTCTCCCGCCATTTCCGTGGGATGATGCGCCAGGTCCAGGATGGCGCCCTCTTTCAGGCCCAGTTTTTCCCTGACCTGGCGCTGGATGGCCTGGTGGAACTGCTCCTCGTAGCGGATGGGGCCGGAAAGGGGACCCCAGGACCATTCCGCCCGGGGCTTCGGACGGACCAGGAAATGCCTGTAACCCCTTGGATCGCCGGTGAATACGAAAATCCTGACGCGATGGGTGATCACCACCGTTCCACCCCCTTCTGCCACGGTTCCCCCATGAATACGGAGAAGAGCACCCCTTGTTTTTTTCGGCATTCCCGGGACGGGCTTGAGGGGGAAGAGGAGCCCCCAGGAACCCGGAAGGTCTCTCCGGAGAGGGTTCCGGGAGGGAGGAGGGGAGAGGTTGAAGGGCCTGGTCCCAAGGTGCCGAAGAAGAGAGGGATGATTGGTCCCGGCAAGGAGGGGAACGCAGGTTTCCATGATGAAAGCCTCCCAGGGGTCTGAATCCTGTAGCGCCCCCCCTGGAAGGGATGGGCAAAAGGAGGTTCTCCGGAGCGCCCGTAGCCTGGAGGTCCTGCCCTTTTTCCACACCTTCCTGGACAGCTTCCCGGGGATGGTGGCCGTCCTGAACCAGTCCAGGCAGATCGTCTTCGCCAACCAGGCGCTCCTGGATGCCCTGGGAAGGAAGAAGAAAGAACTCCTGGGCCTCCGGCCCGGGGAGGCTTTCGGATGCGTCCATGCCTGGGAGGACCCGGCGGGGTGCGGCACGAGCCGGTTCTGCCGGACTTGTGGAGCCGCCCGGACCATCCTGAAGAGCCTTGCCGGGGAAGAGTGGTCCGAAGAGTGCCGGATCCTCCGGAACGAGGGGGACCCACCGACCCCCCTCAATCTTCGGGTCTGGGGAAAGCCTTTCCGCTGGGAGGGCCGGGCCTACACCATCTTTTCGATCCTGGACATCAGCCCGGAGGTCCAAAAGGAGAACCTGGAGCGCCTCTTCTTCCACGACTTGCTCAACCTGGCCACGGGAATCCAGAGCTGGGCTTCCATCCTGGCCCGGGGGGGGCTGGACGAAGAGGAGGCCCGGGAGGTGGGGCGAAACCTCCAGGAAGCCTCGGAGGAACTCGTCCGGGAGATCCAGGCCCAGAAAACCCTGGTCCTGGCGGAAGGAGGGAAACTGGGCACCAGAGTGGAGGAGATCCGTCCCCGGGATCTCCTGGAGCGGGTCAAGGCCCAGGTGGAAAAGATGGAGGTCGCCCAGGGCAAGATCCTCTGCCTGGAGCCAGGAGAGGAGGGCATGCGCCTCTATTCCGATGTCTCCCTGTTGTGCCGGGTTCTTCTCAACCTCGCCCGAAACGCTCTCGAGGCCACCCGCCCGGGCGAGAGTGTGACCCTGGGTGTCCGGCGGGAGGGGGAAGGGGTCTGCTTCTGGGTCCACAATCCAGGCGTGATCCCCCAGGATGTCCAGCTCCAGCTCTTCCAGCGGTTTTTCAGCACCAAGGGCCCGGGTCGAGGTCTGGGGACCTACAGCGTCAAGCTCTTCACGGAAAGATACCTGGGGGGAGAAGCCTCCTTCCGGTCCTCCCCCGGGGAAGGGACGACCTTCCTGGTCCGCCTTCCCTGGAAGATTCCCCCGGCGGGAGGCCGGGATGCTCCCGTTGCAAGGGCGGGAGAGGGAAAATAGACTTTCTCCTTTTCATAGATTCGGAATTCGATCCCGGGAGATCCTGCAATGCCGGAAAATGGTGACCTTCTTCTTCGAGAGTTTCTCGCCAAGGTGGAGTCCAGGAAGGCCCTGGTCGGGGTGATCGGCCTGGGTTACGTGGGCCTCCCCCTGGCCGAAGTCTTCGTTCAGGGAGGGGCCAGGGTCCTGGGGTTCGACGTGGACCCGGCGAAGGTGGAGAAACTCAACGCCGGGGAGAGCTACATCGGCCACATCTCCTCGGAGGGCGTGAAAAAGATGGTGGACGCCGGGATGTTCAGCGCCACGGCGGACATGGACCGCCTGGGCGAGCCGGACGCCCTCCTCATCTGCGTTCCCACGCCCCTCACCAAGGTGCGGGAACCGGACCTCTCCTTCGTGGAGAATACGGCACGGGAAATCGCTCCCCGCCTGCGAAAGGGCCAGCTCGTGGTCCTGGAGTCCACCACCTACCCCGGGACCACCCGGGAAGTGATCCTTCCCATCCTGGAGGAGTCGGGCCTGAAAACCGGTGAGGACTACTTCCTGGCCTACTCGCCCGAGAGGGAGGATCCGGGGAGGAAGACCCACACGACCCGGACCATCCCCAAAGTGGTTGGAGGCGCCGATCCCCGGTCGGCCAGGGCCGCCGAAGCCTGTTACAAGCTCGCCATCGAGAAGGTCGTTCCCGTTTCCTCCCTGGAGGCGGCTGAGTCCTCCAAGATCCTGGAGAATACCTTCCGCTGCGTGAACATCGCCCTTGTGAACGAGATGAAGATGCTCTTCGACAGGATGGGCATCGACGTCTGGGAGGTGATCAGGGCGGCCTCCACCAAGCCTTTCGGGTTCATGCCCTTCTATCCGGGACCGGGACTCGGGGGACACTGCATTCCCATCGATCCCTTCTACCTCACCTGGAAGGCCCGGGAATACGGCATGCCCACCCGCTTCATCGAGCTGGCCGGGGAGATCAACGTGAGCATGCCCCTTTACGTGGTCCACCGCCTCATGGAGGCCTTGAACGATCGCGGCAAGGCCTTGAAGGGGTCCAGGATCCTGGTGCTGGGGTTGGCCTACAAGAAGGACGTGGACGACGTCCGGGAGAGCCCTTCTTTCAAGCTCATCGAGGAGCTCCAGAAGCGAGGGGCCCTGGTGGACTACAACGACCCCTACGTCCCCCGGACGTGGAAAATGCGGGAATATGATTTCAAGATGGAATCGCGGGAGCTGACCCCGGAAGCCCTCTCTTCCTACGACGCCGTGGTGGTGAGCACGGACCACTCTTCCTACGATTGGGACTTCATCGTGGAGCACTCCCGCCTGGTGGTGGACACCCGGAACGCCACCAAGGGCGTCACCCGGGGGAGAGAGAAGATCGTCAAGGCCTGATCCCCCCGGCCGGAGAGGAGAAAGACGCCTTTTTCCGCCGGGCCCGGGACCTTATCTTCCCCTCCGGGAAAGGGGAGGGAGGGACAGGGAGGGTGCCATGGAACGAGGCAGGATCGGCGTCATCGGCGGAAGCGGGCTCTATGACCTTCCCGGCGTGGAGGTCCTGGAAGAGAAGGGGCTGGAGACCCCCTTCGGCCCCCCTTCCGATTCCTTCCTGGTCTGCCGAGTGGAGGGCCGGGAGGTGGTCTTCCTTCCCCGCCACGGGAGGGGCCATCGAATCCTACCCGGGGAACTGAACTTCCGGGCGAACATCTGGGGATTCAAGAAGCTGGGCGTGGAAAGGGTGATCGCTCTTTCCGCGGTGGGGTCCCTCAAGGAGGAGATTCATCCCGGGGATTTCGTGGTGGTGGACCAGTTCTTCGACCGCACCCGGGGAAGGGTCTCCACCTTCTTCGGGGAAGGGCTGGTGGCCCACGTGCACTTCGCCGACCCTGTTTGTCCCGAGCTGGCGGGGATCCTGGCCGACGCGGCCGAGGCGGTGGGCAAGAAGGTCCACAGGGGGGGGACCTACGTTTGCATGGAAGGCCCCCAGTTCTCCACCCGGGCCGAGTCGGCCTTCTACAGGAGCCTCGGGGCCTCCGTGATCGGAATGACCAACCTCCAGGAAGCCAAGCTCGCCCGGGAAGCGGAGCTCTGCTACGCCACGGTCGCGCTGGTCACGGACTACGACTGCTGGCACCAGGCGGAGGCGGACGTGAGCGTGGCGGGCATCCTGCAGGTGCTCATGGACAACGTCCAGGCCGCCCGGGCCATGGTCAAGGAAGCGGTCAAGCGGATTCCCCGCGAGCGGGCCAGGTGCGGTTGCCCCGACGCCTTGAAGGAATGCGTGCTCACGGATTTCTCCACGGTCCCCGAGGAGACCAGGAGGAAGCTGGAGTTGATCGTGGGCAAATACATGCCTTGACCCCGTCTCGGCCGGCCCGGGGCGTTGGGGGCGGCGCGGAGCGCCGCCCCTCCGGCCACCCTTACTCCATGTAGGGGTACTTGTAGGAAGTGGGCGGGTTGAAGTTCTCCTTGATGGTCCTGGGCGTGACCCAGCGAAGGAGGTTCAGGTGGGAGCCGGCCTTGTCGTTGGTCCCCGAGGCCCGGCTTCCCCCGAAGGGCTGGCGGCCCACCACGGCTCCCGTGGGCTTGTCGTTGATGTAGAAGTTCCCGGCGGCGTGGCGGAGCCTCTCCGTCGCCTCCAGGATGGCTCCCCGGTCGTTGGCGAAGACCGCGCCGGTGAGGCCGTAGGGGGAGGTGGAGTCGCAAAGCTCCAGGGCAGAGCCGAACTCCTTGTCCGGGTAGACGTATACAGTGAGGACCGGGCCGAAGATCTCCTCGGACATGAGCTTGCACTTGGGGTCCAGGGCCTGGACGACCGTGGGCTTGACGAAATACCCCTTGGAGTCGTCGCATTCCCCGCCGAGAAGGATCTTTTCCCGGGAACTCTTCCTGGCGTAGTCGATATAACCCTTGATGTTGTCGAAGGCCGCCTTGTCGATTACGGCCGCCACGAAGGTGGAGAAGTCGGTGACGTCGCCCACCTTGAGGGACTGGACCAGGTCGAAGAAGGGGTCCTTGATCTCTTTCCACAGGGTCTCAGGGATGTAGGCCCGGGAGACGGCGGAGCACTTCTGCCCCTGGTATTCGAAGGCGCCCCGGATCAGGGCGGTGATCAGGGCCTCCTTGTCGGCCGAGGAGTGGGCGAAGACGAAGTCCTTGCCTCCCGTCTCGCCCACGATCCTGGGATAGCTCCTGTAGGAGGAGATGTTCTCGCCGATGGTCTTCCACATGGCCTGGAAGGTGGACGTGGACCCGGTGAAGTGAACCCCCGCGAGGCCCGGGTCCCTGAGGACGACGGGGCCCACCTTGCTCCCCGGTCCGGGGATCATGTTGATCACCCCCGGAGGCATGCCCGCCTCCTCGAGGAGATCCATCAGGAAATGGGCGGCGTAGACCGCCGACGAGGCCGGCTTCCAGACCACGGTATTTCCCATGAGGGCAGGAGCGGTTGGGAGGTTGCCCGCGATGGAAGTGAAGTTGAACGGGGTTACGGCAAAGATGAAGCCTTCGAGGGGGCGCTGTTCCACCATGTCCCATTCCCCCCGCGGGGAGAGGGGCTGGTCCTTGAGGATCTGCTGGGCGTAATAGGGGTTGAACCTCCAGAAGTCGATCAACTCGCAGGCGGAATCGATCTCCGCCTGGTTGGGCGTCTTGCTCTGGCCCAGCATGGTGGCCGCGTTCAGGGTCATTCTGTATTTGCCGGCCAGGAGTTCCGCCGCCCTGTAGAGCACGGCGGCCCGGGCCTCCCATGGCCAGGAGGACCATTCCTTCCAGGCCGCGGCGGCCGCTTCCACGGCGGCCTTCACCTCCTCGGGGCCGGCCTGGTGATAGACGGCCAGGACGTGCCCGTGGTCGTGGGGGCAAACGCAACGGCCCAGCCGGCCCGTGGTCACCTTCCTGCCGCCGATGCGGAGCGGGATTTCCTCCTCCCGCGAGAGCATTTCCTTCAGGCGGGTCTGGAGGGCGGCTCTCTCGGGACTGCCGGGGGCGTAATCCAGGACCGGCTCGTTGGCCGGACGGGGGAGATCGGGGAGCGAAGCTTCCATTTCCAAGCCTCCTTGTCTGGGTCGTTCCGGGGCTCGCGCCGCGCGAAGGCCCTACCCTCCACGGGGAGGCTTTTCTTTTCAAGGGTTGGCGGCCCCCTTACCGGCCCAGTTTCAACCTGAGGCCTGGAGAGGAACTGTAGTATCCCGGTCCCAGGAGGCCCTTCTTGTCCAGGGCGAACCACTGGAAGTAGGCCGTGGCGCCCAGAAGGGTCGGTTCCAGGGGAATGGGAAGAGGGAGCACGGCTTTTCCCGCTCCGTCGGTCCCGGCCAGGTTGGAGACGGCCGGCCCCAGGACCACCACCTGGCAGGAACCGATTTCCAGGGTCCCTTCCATGGTGGAGGAGGCGAGGAGGATGGCCGCGGTCCAGGGGGCGGCGGCGGAGAGTCCCACCTGGAAGGCAAGGTTGCCCAGGACGGGGTTTCCCCTGGCTTCGATGGCGGGCGTTCCGTTGACCCCGGGGCAACCCGTTCCAAAGGTGACCGCGCTTGTGGGGGCGCTGAAAGAGGTGACGGAGATGTCCCTGGTGGAGAAGCTCGTCACCACCACCTGGTCGTCCCCGTTTCCTTCCAGGTCCCCCAGGGCCAGGCCCCGGGGAGCAGCGGAAGGAGAGACCCAGGAAGTCCTGGAGAACGTCCTGCGCGTAGGGCTCATGTCTTCCAGGACCGCCACGGCCCCCTCGGCCAGGTCGAGGACGAAGAGGTCCGTGAACCCGTTGCCCAGGGAGTCTCCGGCACGGACTTTGAGAAACCCTTTCCCCGTAAAGACGCTGGTGGAAGACTGGAGGGAAAGGCCCTTGGCGCCGAAGAGCACCCGTACTTCCGAAGGCTTCAAGGGGAAGGAGATCATGGGGGTCACCCCCGCGATCACGTCGGGATAGCCGTCCCGGTCCAGGTCCGCCACCTCCAGGTCCACCTGGATGGGGGAGGACACGCCCATGGAGAAGGGTCCGGCCGGGGAGGAGGAGAAGGTCCCCCCCTGGTTGGCCACCAGGTAGATCCCCGGGTTCGCGCCCGTCTGGGCCGCCACCAGGTCCAGGTCCCCGTCTCCGTCCATGTCGGCCAGGGCCAGGTCCGCCGGGTCGGCGAGGCCCTGGAGGACGGCGGGTGTTCCCGCGGCGTGGTCGAAATAGAGGGTCTTCCCGGCCAGGAAGGGGGTCCTGGCCACGGCGGCGACCAGGTCGTCCTTGTTGTCCGTTCCGATCTTCCCGGCCGCCAGGGCGATGACGGGGATTCCGCAGGAAAGGGTGGACGTGACGGAGAAGGTTCCCTTTGTGTTGGTGAGAATGGAGATGGTTCCGTCGTTGGTGTTGGCCACGGCCAGGTCCAGATCGCCGTCGCCGTCGAAATCCCCCGCCGCCAGGCGGCAGGGGGTCTTTCCCACGGAGACGGTTTGCGGGGGGAGGAATCCACCCTTACCGTCGGAAAGGAGGATTTCCACCCTTCCCGCCTCGTAGTCGGCCGCCGCAAGGTCCAGGCCGCCCTTGCCGTCCAGGTCCACGGCCAGGACCGCGGAAGGCCTCCCCCCGACCTTCCAGGAGCGGATTTCCAGGTTTTCCTCGAAGGCAAGGGGCTTGGAGGCGTCCACGTTTCCATTGACGCCGTCGCCTCCGGGGGCGTTCGGTCCTCCCGGGTCGCCCCACCAGTTCCACCGGGCGTCCACGGAGGGGGCGTTTCCCCCGATGTTGCGGACCCCGTAGCCCGCGTTCCCGGAGAAGCGGTTCGCCCTGAGGATGTTCGCCGGGTCCCAGGAGCCCGGACCGAATCCGTCCAGGGTCACCGCGTCGGCGTCCCATGTTCCCGGAGTGCCGCCCCGGAACTGTCCCGAGAGGCCTCTCACGGTGTTCCCGGAGATGCGGATCCTGGTATAGGTCTGCCAGGCGCCCGCTCCGGCTTCCATGAGGATCCCGGAGCCGTCCCGGGCGCCTTCGATCCTGTTTCCCGTCAGGTCCAGGTGGGCCAGGCCGTACCGGAAGGTGATCACCCCCTTTCCCCGGGGAGAAGTCCCCCCGAAGGAACGGTGGAAGAAGTTGTCCCGGATGGTGATGTCCTCGGGGGGGGGTTCGGCGCCGGAGGAAGCCCGGGCGGGATTCTCGAAGAGAAGGGCCGTGTTGAGAAAGCCCGAGAAGTCGCACCCTTCCACCAGGAGGCGGCGCGCCCTGGGCATCTCCAGGCAGGCCCCTGGGGAAACGGAGGGGGCGTTCCGGTTCAGGAAGGTGCATTTCCTGATCACCCAGTCCTCCAGGACGGAGCCGGCGCCGGGGTCCGCCAGGATGGAAGTCCCCCGGAGGTTCGAGAAGGTGCATTCCAGAAGGGTGACCCGGTCCGAGTCTCCCGTCACCTCGATCCCGTGGACCTGCCCTCCTCCCCCGAGGAAGCAACCCTCCGCCAGGAGATCGGTGGCCGAGCCGGCCAGGATCCCCCTTCGGCCGCCCGCGAGGATAAGATTGCGAAGAACCGTGTTCGAGGCCCCGGACTCCAGGGCCAGGGGCGTGTCCTGGGACGTGTTTCCCCCCACGGAGACCCCGATTCCGGCAAGGGTGACCCGGGACGCCTTGACCAGGAAGGCCGTTCCGGTGGAAACGGAGTTCCTGGTGACCTGGGGACCCGAGCCGAGGAGAGTGAGGCTCTTGGAGAAGGCGACCGACTCGGAGTAGTCCGCCGGGGCGACGCGGACGGTCCCTCCCGCAGCCACGAGGGAGACTCCTTTCCCGATGGTCTTGACCGGGGTGGAGGGGCTGGTCCCGGTGTTGGAGTCCGAACCGTGGATGCCGTCCACGTAGATCGTGGTCTGGGTTCCGCCGGAAGGGGCGAAAAAAGCGAGGGCGAGAACCCAGAAGATGGTGGTGTTAGCGATTCGAATTCTCATTGGATTCCTGTCACCGCGGAAAAGAAGGATCCGATTGGGATTCGGGGGAATCCCGATCTCTCCTCCTCCCTTGGGTTTCTTCCCGGCGGGGCCGGGCTGGATTTTTCAGCCCCGGCGAACCACCGGGTCAGTTGGAGATGCCCAGGTCCAGTCCGTTGCTCCCCGCCAGGACTCCCGGGCCGATGGGACCGGCCGGGTCGTAGACGAAGAACTGGAAGTGGACATGGCCTCCGACCAGGGAAGGGTTGGAGGGAATGGGCAAGGGAAGGGTGAGGGCTCCCTTGGTGTTCAGCAGGGAGGCGAAAGGAAGCAGGGGGGACCCCACTTTCAGGACGCATCCTCCCCCGAGGGATACGGCGGCGGACTTGGAGCCCGCCACGAGGAGAAAGGGGGCGCCGGGCTTTCCCTGGCTGAGGGAGAGAGCGAAGGAGGCGTTTCCGATCTTGGGGGTCCCGACGTAGAGGAGGCTGGGGATCTTCCCTCCCGTCCCGGCGCAACCGCCCGTTCCCGGAGTGAGCCAGGTGTTCACCGCGGCGTTGATGAAGGGGATGAACGCCTTGGTGAGAGCGATGTTGCCTGCCTTGGTGGGGTGGGAGTCGGTCCCCTTCCGGTATTCCTTGCGGAGCATGTTGGGCTCCGTCGGGTGGTTCGGGGGGTTGGCCAGGATGTTGAAGAGGTCGAAGCAGGCCACGTTGTTCAATCCCGTCCTGGTCCTGTAGTCCCGGACCCAGGTGGTGGCCAGCCACGTATGGAATTCCCTGGCCCTGGCGGCGTCGGCCTTGTTGGTGGAAGCCGGGTTGAGAGGGGGCGCCGTGACCGCCACGAACAGGGTGTTGGGATACTTCCGGAAGATTTCCGCGCAGGCCAGGTAGGCCGCCTTGTGGTTCCAGATCGTGTGAGTGCAACTGGTGGGATTTCCCGGAGCGGTCCCCGTGGAGCGGATACCACTGTTGGGGAAACAGGACTTGAACATGATGATCCGGTTGTAGCGGCCTGCCTTGGTGTAGTAATGGTTGGCGTGGTAATCGAAGGTCCGGATCAGGTTCATCTGGTCCCGGAACTTGGGATACCAGTGGCACACGTCCGTCTGCTGGCCGATGGTGTCTCCGTATGTGGCGTCGTGCACCCGGAAGACATGCTGGTTCTGCTTGGGGTCCTGCAAGGCCGAGCGCAGTCCGTCCTTGAGCCAGTTGTTCCCGACGGAATGGTGGATGAAGAGAAAATCGAAGTCCCCCGCCGGAACGGCCGGGGCGGAAAGAGTCAAAGTCACGAGAAGGGCCGGGAGAAGTCTCATTCCATGGGTCCTCTCTGCCAGGAGTTCAGGGGGTCTTGGAATTCTAGTCCCGAAAAAACCTTTCTGGGGCCCTGTTTCTCGAGAAACAAGCCCGGATTTCCGTTGCAGGCTCTTATCGGGACAGATGTTTCATCGGTCGGCGGGTTCATGGTGAAAAAGGAAAAAACTTTTTCCCCTCCTTGGAGCGGGGAATCCGAGGGCGGTGGGACTTTTTTTAAAAAAAGTGATGTCGCAAGATAGCTTCCCTCCCACGACTTTCCCAGGGGGGGCGCTTCTTTTTCGGCCCCCTCCTGCTCAGGAGTGAAACAGGCGGGAGGACCCGTTGCTAGGCCAGGGGTTTTCCGCCCGTGGTAGGAGCTGTTCCCCGGTCCCGCGTCTTGTCCGGTTTCGGGGAGTGGGGCGGCCCAATCGTCCGTTTTTCGTTTTTCTTTTCTGGAGGTGCCGGTGGGGTTTTTCAAGAAGCTCGTACTTTCCTTTCCTGCCCGGGTGGAAGCTTCTCTCCTGGGGAAAGCCTGTCTCCTGGCCCTGGGATCGGCCCTTTTTCTCCCGGGATCTTCCCGGGCCCAGCTTGGACTCAGGGCCTGGGACGGGTCTCTTGGCCGGGCCCTCCAGGGTGAGACGGCGGGGAGGCCGGGGACCAGGTTCCTGGTCTTCTTTTCCACCAGGCCGGGCCCGATCCCCCTTGCCTGGGTCGATCCGGGCGATCCCCGGGTGCTCTCTCTCGGAATGGATCTGCTGGGCCTTACCAAGGTGGGGTTTCTC
>CAYQBW010000024.1:0-12508 GCA_964415725.1 uncultured Planctomycetia bacterium | reverse complement strand
GGTGGGGTCCGTCTCCATCGGCGCCGGGTCCTTCCACGTGATCGCCGGGCCCTGCGCGGTGGAATCGCCGGGGCTTCTCCTGGAGACGGCCCGGGCCGTGAGGGATTCCGGGGCCTCCCTGCTCCGGGGGGGGATCTTCAAGCTCCGGACCGATCCTTCTTCTTTCCAGGGCCTGGGCCGGGCCGGGCTGGAGGAGCTGAAGGCGATGAAAGGGGAGCTGGGTCTTCCCCTGGTCACGGAGGTGACCGACCCGCGCCACCTGGAGGCCATGCTGGATGTGGTGGACATGCTCCAGGTCGGGTCAAGGAACATGTTCAACTATCCCCTGCTCTCGGAGGTGGGAAAGACGGGCAGACCCGTGCTCTTGAAGAGGGGATTCTCGGCCCGGGTGGAGGAGTGGCTCCTGGCGGCGGAGTATATTCGAAAGGAAGGAAACGAGAACATCGTCCTCTGCGAGAGGGGGATCCGGACCTTCGAGACGGCCACCCGCAACACCCTGGACCTGGCGTCCGTGGCCTGGATCAAGGCCCGGGAGCCCTATCCCGTCCTGGTGGATCCTTCCCATGGAACGGGCTTGCGGGAACTGGTCCCGCCCATGGCCCTGGCCGCGGCCGCCGCCGGCGCCGACGGCCTCCTGGTGGAGGTGCACCCCAGGCCCGAGGAGGCCCTCTCCGACGGGCGGCAGAGCCTGGACCCGGGGGAATTCGCCCGCCTCATGGATCGCCTTTTTGCCCTTCTCGCCGCTCTCGGCCGGTCTTCTCCCGGGAAGTCGTGAAGGAGAAGAAACCTCTCGGACCGGAACCGGGGAGGATCGTCCGCCTCTTTTCTTCCGTGGCGGGCAGATACGACCTGGCCAATACGGTCCTCTCCTTCGGGATCCACCACCGCTGGCGGAAGGAGATGGTCCGCTGGTCCGGGGCGCGGCCCGGGGAGACCCTGCTCGATTGCGCCACCGGAACGGGGGACGTGCTCTTCGCCTTCGCCCGGGTCCTGGGCTGGGAGAGCCCCTCCACCGGGGTGGACTTCTGCCGCCCCATGCTGGAGATCGCCCGGGTCAAGGCGGCCCGGAAAGGTCTTCCGCCCCGTTTCCTCCAGGGCGACGCATTGAGGCTTCCTTTCCGGGAGGGCGCCTTCGATCTGGCGACCATCGCCTTCGGCATCCGGAACGTGAAGGACCCCGTGGCGGGGCTTTCCGAGATGGCCCGGGTGGTCCGCCCCGGCGGAAAGGTGGTGGTCCTGGAGTTCGGGCAGGTCGTCGTCCCTGGATTTCGAACGATCTATTCCTGGTTTTCCCGGGTTCTCCTGCCCAGGATCGGCGGGCTCGTCACGGGCAGGAAGGAGGCCTACGAGTATCTCCGGGACTCGTCGCGCCGCTTTCCCTGCGGCCAGGACTTCCTGGCTCTCATGGACCGGACCGGCCGCCTCCAGGACCGGACCTGCAAACCCCTCACCGGGGGCATCGCCTGGCTCTACAAGGGAACCGTTCGCTGAACCGAATGTAGGGGCCGCCGGAGGCGCCGTCTTCGGCGCCGACCGTCGGCCCGGATGGTTTCCGGGAATGGGGAATCATCGCGGGGTCTTGGGGAATCGCGGGACGACCGTCGGGGCGTCGCTTCGCTCCGCCCCTCGGGCGTCCCCTGGTAGGCTCCGGAAAAGGATCAATGCCCTTTTCAAGTAGTGCGCCAGGCAAAGGCTCGGAAACCAGCCCGGTTGCCCGGGACGGAAGCTAGGCGTCGGCCTCATCTTTTTCCCTCGCCTCGCTGGTCCTTTGCGCGCCATTCCGGGCTGACAGTGGTTCTTTTTCTTTTTCCCCCCCCTGGCACCACCATTTCCCCGGGGATTCTACCGAAGCCTCGGTTTTTCTGAAAGAAATCTTGACTGGGTGGGTAAAATCCTCTATTTTTCTCCAATATGTGAATGGTCCATTGGAGAAAAGAGTCAAACGACAAAGAAGAAAAATTTCCAACCAAATTTAGGTGCAATGTAGAAAAGAAGGAACAGGTTTCTAGGATTTTTTAATGGGGCCGACTGCGTTGGAATTGGATAAAAAAAGGAAAAGCAAAGGTTATTTCGCCCATAGCCTTCCTGGCCGTCCACCAGAAAAGTGGCAACCTCTATCTGAACACCTACTTGCGGTCGCTAAACTATCCCGTCGGTTCGCCGGCGAGTTTGGTGCTGGAGAGTGGGGGTATCTTGCTGGTCTATGGCACGACCTCGGAAAGTATTCCCTCGCTTTTCAACAATACCTTGACCTGGCCGAGAAGGATTACCATTTTGAGGAAAGCGTAGGAAATGGGGGGATATCCTCCGGAAGCCTTCCTCACATAGACCACACCACAGCGGGAGCTCAATATGCTGTGGAGACCGCAGGTTTGCCAGGGCACCTTTTAGCTTACATTATTGCGGGCCACCACTCTGGTTTGCTTAACGCCATTTCCGATGGGGCATGCCTCGAAAAAAGGTTGAAGAAGCCTGTGGATCCCTGGGAGCACGGACTAGAGGAACTTCCCCAAGTTTCCATCCCCACCAGTTTTCCTCCACATCTTCAAAAACAGTTTATCGGCAAGGCGGGAGACGGGAGGGGGTTGGCCTTCTCTGTTGCATTCTTCACCCGAATGCTTTTCTCCTGTCTTGTGGATGCCGACTTCCTCGATACCGAGGCATTCCTTCAGCCTGAGAACTCAGGAAGCAGGAATCCCTGGCCCCTAGAGGTTCTGGTCCGGTTGGAGGAAGCCCTTGATAAGTATGTCGCCTCGTTGCCCACGGTAGATACACAAGTGAACCGGGAGAGGCGCCGGGTAAGAGAGGCCTGCCTCGATGCGGCATCACGTAGCCCAGGCTTCTTCTCTCTTACCGTACCGACCGGGGGTGGGAAGACCCTTTCCTCCCTGGCTTTTGCGCTTCGACACGCACGATTGCATGGGCTTCGCCGTGTGATCTATGTAATCCCTTTCACCAGCATTATCGAGCAAAACGCCGAGGTTTTCAGGAAGGTGTTTCAACCTCTGGCCGAAAAAGGTGTCCCTGACCCAGTGCTGGAGCACCATAGCGCCCTGGATGCAGGGAAAGAAAGTCTTTTAACAAGGCTTGCTGCAGAGAATTGGGATGCGCCGCTTGTAGTAACTACTTCGGTCCAATTCTACGAATCACTCTTTTCCCACCGCCCCGGACGATGCCGAAAACTTCACAACCTGGTTCGCTCAGTGATCATCCTGGACGAGGTCCAAAAGATTCCCGTCGAGCGGCTGGAGCCGTGCATTCGAGCCCTCAGGGAGCTTACTGCGGGATATGGGGCGTCCATTGTGCTTTGCACGGCCACCCAGCCCGCCATTCACCGGCGCTCCGACTTCCCTATTGGGATAGAAGACGTACATGAAATCATACCCAATCCACCCTCACTTTACCACGCCCTAAAACGTGTTGATGTTGACCCCCTGGGTACTCTTACCGACGAAGAGCTGGCGGACCGCCTCCTTGCGCATGAGCAAGTGCTATGCATTGTCAATACCCGCCGCCATGCCAGGTTTCTTTTCGAACAACTTCGAAAAAACGATAATTTAGCTGCAAGCGTATTACACCTGAGTGCCGCAATGTGTCCAGAGCACAGGTCGGTCGTATTGAATAGGATCAGAAAGAAACTGGAGAGTGGCGAGCCCTGCCGCCTTATTTCCACCCAGCTCGTGGAGGCTGGAGTGGACCTCGATTTTCCAGTTGTATATCGTTCGATGGCCGGGCTCGATTCCATAGCCCAAGCGGCAGGTCGCTGCAATCGAAACGGCCGCCTGAGGAGGGGCCGGACGTTTGTGTTCAGCTCGGAGCACCCTGGTTCAGAATCCTTTTTGCGCAATACTGTCAACGCCACAGTGCAGATTATTGGCGGTGGCGGTCAGGGACAGCTCTATGAAGACCTTCTTTCCCTGGAGTCAGTAGAGCACTATTTCAAGATTTACTATTGGCAACAAAGCGATAGATGGGACAAAGACGGCCTGCTCGGTGAATTTCTTTTGGTCCGCAACAACCGGGATCTCCCCTTCCAATTCGCCTTCCGTACGGTGGGAGAGAAGTTCAAGATAATAGCCGACACGGGGGAAACGGTCCTTGTACCATGGGGAGAGCGGGGGAGAGACCTGTGCGAGCAATTGCGTCGGATCCCTCCGCCCCACCCAAGAGGTTTGTTGCGCCCCCTTCAGCGGTTCGGGGTGCAGGTTTGGAGAAGGGCATACCTCTCTGCTGTTGCAAATGGCATTATTGAGGTTGTCCACGAGCGTTATCCTGTTCTCGTAAGCTCCGAAACGAATTATGACGAACATTTGGGTCTCCTCCTAGAACGCGAGGACTTAGACCCGGAGACCCTTTTGATCTGATGAAAGGAGGTGTTATGTGACATTCGGAATTAGATTGGATGTTTGGGGCGATTACGCTTCGTTCAACCGGCCCGAGATGAAGGTGGAGCGGGTGTCCTATGATGTAATGACGCCCAGCGCGGCCCGTGGAATCCTCGAGGCCATTTACTGGAAGCCGCAGATGCGGTGGGTAGTCGACAGGATCAGGGTGCTCAAGCCCATCTTGTTTACTCATGTCCGAAGAAATGAGCTCGACAGCAAGATCCCTGCTGAGACCGTGCGTCGAGCCATGGGCTCGGGTGAAGGCAGGCTTTCTATGTCGGTGGAAGAACACCGCCAGCAGCGTGCTGCACGGATCCTGCGGGATGTGCGTTATGGGATCGAGGCGCACGTGGAGGTTTTGAATCCAGTGGAGCGAGACGGCACGCCACTGAAGAACCCTGAGGCCAAGCACCTGGATTCGTTCAAGCGCAGAGCTTCAAAAGGCCAGTGTTTTCACCATCCTTATCTCGGCTGCCGCGAATTCCCCGCCCACTTTCGCCTCCTGGACGACGGGGAGGAGTTCCCTCCATGCCCGGAAGAACTCCGCGGTGAGCGCGACCTCGGTTACATGTTGTTGGATATCGTGTTCACCGAGGATCCGGATGGCAACATCGTGGAGAGCAACCGCGGGCGCCGGCTACGGGCCGAGCCGCGGTTTTTTAGGGCCACAATGCGGGAAGGGATCATCGATATTCCACCGTTATTGGAGACCAGGGGGTGAAACATGCCTTTACGAGCCTTGTATTTACTCTATGAACGGTTGAAAGACGACCCAGCTTATCAAGTTCCTCCCCCCGGCCGAAGCTATCAGCGCGTAACTTTCACCGTGGTCATCGAGAGGGATGGGTCCCTTGTGGCGATCCAGGACGCCCGTTTGCCTGGCCGATTTAACCCCGAACCTCGGCGTGTTCTTGTGCTCGGCCAGACTAAGCCTTCGGGATCCGGCCTGAATCCGTGCTTTCTCTGGGATGCTCCTGGGTATCTCCTTGGTTGGGATGCACACACCGATCGGGCCGCCAGGTCTTGGAAAACGTTCGAGGCTTTCCGTGACCGACACCTCAATGTCGAGGGTGAGGTGGGCGTTCCAGAGTTTTCTGCCGTCTGCCGGTTCCTGGAAAAGTGGAACCCAGAGAAGGCTTCTGAATTCAAGGGGATCCTTGAGGAGGTTTCCACGGGATTCGGAGTATTCCAGATTCGTGGTGAGTCTGCATTCGTGCACGAGCACCCTGCGATTAAAGAGTGGTGGAACCTCCGCACCAAGAATGACCCCGAGCGGATGAAGCAATGGTGGGAAGATCCGACATCATTTGAAAATACCGAGGCTAAGATTGGACAATGCCTAGTCACAGGAAACGTTTCAAAAATTGCCCGACTTCATTCCAAGATAAAAGGGGTAAAAGGGGCACAAACCTCTGGGGCCACCATAGCCGGGTTCAATAAGGACGCCTATTGGTCATACGGGTTTGAGCAGAGCTACAACGCACCCGTCTCTCTCAAAGCTGCATTTGCCTATGTTAATGCCCTCAATGCTCTTCTCAACGGCCCACGCCGGGACAAGCACCGTATTGTGGTGGGAGGGACAACTATGGTTTTTTGGACGGATCGACCGTCCAACGCCGAAGATGTTTTCGCCGCTTTCCTCGGTGGGGGATCGAAAGCGCTGGAGGAAGCCCAGGATGAGACAATCCGCAGGAAACTTCAGGCATTCCTTGAGGCGCTTAAAAAAGGGCGCGAAGTTTATGGTGAAATTGACCAAGCCCCCCATCTAACGGGGTATTACATTTTGGGTCTTGCAGCGCCAACTCCGGCTCGCATTACTATCCGCTTTTTTCACCGGGGAACCATAACGGAGCTTTTGGAAAATCTTAGGGGCCATTTCGCAGACCTCCATGTGGAGCAGCAGTATAAGAAACACGCAAAATGTCCCGACCCTGAGCTTCCCCCTGCATGGGCATTATTAGCTGAAACGCACCCGCGAGGAGGTGACCCCTCTCCATTGCTTCCACCGGCTTTCATTGAGTCAATCCTAACAGGATCGCGTTACCCGGATGGGCTCTTTTCGGCGGTAATGCGGCGAATTTCTGCTGACCGGAAGGTCAATTATCTAAGAGCCTGTTTGATCAAAGGATACTTGGTACGAAACCTAGAACGTTTCGAAAAGGAGGAAGTTGTGAGTTTGGAAAAATCCCGGACTGAACCAGCATACCGCTTGGGCCGTTTGTTTGCGGCCTTAGAAAAAACACAAGAAGAGGCCCTGGGAAGCAAAGTTAATGCCACGATCCGTGACCGTTTCTACAGTTCGGCCTCCGCTACACCAGCCGCCGTTTTCCCGAGGTTGCTGCGGACCTACCAGCACCATCTAGCGAAACTAAATCCCGGGGCGAAGGTGAACCGAGAAAAATTGGTTCAGGAAATTCTGGATCCCATCAAATCCTTTCCGGCCCACCTGGACCTCGCAGACCAAGGCCTGTTCGCGCTGGGCTACTACCACCAGAGAAACGAATTTTTCCGCTCGCCTTCGGAAGAACCGGAGGAGATGAACTGACACAAAGACCCTAAGGAGGTTGCAATGAAACGTTACGACTTTGTCTACATTTTCGATGTTAAGGATGCCAATCCCAACGGCGATCCGGATGCGGGAAACCTGCCGAGGATCGATCCCCAAACAGGGGATGGCCTGGTAACAGACGTTTGCATCAAGAGAAAAATCCGGAATTATGTGGCTCTTACGAAAGGGAGTGGCAATGGTTATCGGATTTATTTTTCTGAAAAAGCCGTACTAAACCGCATCCATGAAGAGGCCTATAAGGCCATTGGTGAAAAACCGACACCAAAGAAATTGCCTAAGGATACACAGAAGGCTTTGGAATTGACCCATTTTATGTGTGAAAATTTCTGGGACATTCGAACCTTTGGTGCGGTCATGACAACGGAAGTGAACTGTGGGCAGGTTCGTGGACCTGTGCAGATCTCCTTTGCTCGGTCGGTGGAGCCCATTGTGACACTCGAGCATGCCATAACCCGGAGTTCCGTCACTAACGAAAAGGACTTAGAGAAAGAGCGCACCATGGGCCGCAAGTTCACGGTTCCGTATGCAGTCTATATGGCTTATGGGTTCGTCAATCCCTTCCTCGCGGAGCAGACCGGGTTCTCCGACGAAGATCTCGAATTGCTTTGGGAGGCGCTGGTCAACGCATTCCAGTTTGACCAGTCGGCAGCCCGCCCCGCAGGCAGCATGGCTACCCGGAAACTGGTGATCTTCGGTCACACCAATAAGCTAGGCGCTGCCTCTTCGCACCGGCTTTTTGAAACCGTGACGGTACGCCGCCGGAGCGGCGTTGAGATCCCCCGATCCTTCTCCGATTACGAAGTCGAAGTGGATCACAACGCCGTTCCCTCCGGAGTAGAGGTCACTGAGCGCCCATGAGGTACGCAGAGGATGACTTGCTTGCCCTATCAGGGGTACAACACATAGTGTTCTGTGAACGACAGGCTTCGCTAATTTATGTGGAACGCGCGTGGGCGGACAATGCCCTAACCGTGGACGGTTCACACCGCCATGCTGGAGTCCACGAGCAGTCGCCCCGCCGTGAGCGGCGGGGCGACCTGCTCATCGTACGCGGTCTCGCACTGCGATCCCTTGAGTTGGGGCTCGCCGGGGTCGCCGACGTGGTGGAGTTCCATAGAACCGGGGAAAGGCTCGATAAAAAGGGCGTTCCACAGGGAGCGGAACTCCCAAATCTTCCGGGGTTCTGGGTCCCTTTTCCTGTGGAATACAAGCGAGGTCGACCTAAGCCTCACCGGGCGGACGAAGTCCAACTCTGTGCGCAAGCCTTATGCCTCGAGGAAATGTTAGGGGTCTCTATTGCCGAGGGAGCACTCTTCTACGGGAAGGAACAACGTCGGGTTCCTGTGACCTTAGATGATGAACTTAGAGCCCTTACGGCCGATGCCGCTTTTCGATTGCACCGGCTTTTGCGAGAAGGTATTACCCCCCCCGCCGTAAGGGAACCAAAATGCGAACGGTGCTCCCTCCTGGAACTCTGCCTCCCCCAGGCCATGACTCGGCGTCGATCCGCCCAACGCTTCCTGACCGCAAACTTGCACCGGTTACTTACATCAGGGGAGGATGCTTCGTGAAACGCCATTTGAATACCCTCTTTGTGACGACCCAGGGGGCTTGGCTCGCCAAGGAAGGGGAGGCTGCGGTTATAAAGGTAAACGGCAAGGTTCTTCTTCGCGTGCCAATCCACCTCCTTGAAGGAATCGTTGCTTTTGGGGCGGTTACGGTGAGTCCATTTCTCATGGCTCATTGCGCAAAGAACGGAGTGGGGATTTGCTTTCTCACCGAAAAGGGACGCTTCCTAGCCCGTGTCGAGGGGCCAGTCTCAGGCAATGTTCTCTTACGCCGCACACAATACCGTTGGGCCGATGACCAAGCCCGGGCGACAGAATTAGCTCGGGCTTTTGTAATCGCCAAGGTAGCAAATTGCCGACTTGTCCTGCAGAGGGGGGCGAGGGACTACCCGGGACAAGCCGCATTGCTCAGGGATGCCGCAGGTACACTTTCGGCGAGGCTCGAGCAACTAGGAAAAGGTTGTGGAGAACTGGACGAAATCAGGGGTATCGAAGGTGATGCGGCAAGGACATACTTCGGCGTCTTCGACAAACTAATTACAGTTGAAGACCTCAACTTGCAATTCACAGGCCGGTCACGCCGACCTCCACTTGATGCGGTTAACGCCCTTCTTTCATTCGTGTATACCTTACTCCTGCACGATGTCCGATCGGCCCTTGAAGCGGTCGGCCTGGATCCCCAGGTGGGTTTTTTGCACCGAGACCGGCCGGGTCGTCCTAGTCTCGCCCTTGACCTCATGGAGGAGCTCCGGCCCGTGTTGGCGGACAGATTGGTCCTTTCCCTGATCAACCGGCGTCAGGTCCGACCTAAAGGGTTTACTAGGGGTGAAACCGGCGGGGTTGTAATGGACGAAGAAACGCGAAAAACAGTGTTGGTGGCTTACCAGGAACGGAAGAAAGAAGAGTTGCGTCACCCATTCCTGGACGAACGGTGTTCCATTGGGGCTATCCCGCACATACAGGCTTTACTTTTGGCTAGGAACTTCCGGGGCGATCTCGACGGTTACCCTCCTTATTTTGCACGTTGAGGAGGATGAAATGATGGTGGTAGTGAGTTACGATGTTGCCACCAAGGAGCCTGGTGACGCTCGGAGGCTTAGAAGGGTGGCAAAGGCTTGCCTGGATTTTGGGCAAAGGGTTCAGAATTCTGTATTTGAATGTGTGGTTGATCCTGGACAATGGGCGAGGCTCAAACTAAGATTATTAGATGAGATTGATCCCGAGCGGGACAGCCTGCGTTTTTATTATCTAGGGGCCAATTACAGAAAACGAATAGAACATTACGGGGCAAAGACTGTCCCGGATTTGGATGGTCCTTTAGTTTTGTAGGGCCTGCGCGAACCCTTGGCGCCCACGTTTTCCCCAGGTCTTTCGCGGAGTATGGAAGTCGTTATTTGACAACGAGTTCTGTAGATTTTCCAATGGGAAATAATTGTTTTTTCACCCGAAACTAAGAGGATCGCGGTTTGGGGGTTAGAAGTCCTTACTCCACAAGAAGTTAAATAAGAAACGGTCGCCCCCCGTGCGGGGGCGCGGATTGAAACTGGAAAAGGGGGTGGTGAAGTCTCGGATCGCGCGGTCGCCCCCCGTGCGGGGGCGCGGATTGAAACAATAAAAGATTCCGGCCTTACGTGGAAGAAGTGGGTCGCCCCCCGTGCGGGGGCGCGGATTGAAACCCTTACGCAAAGCCAGGGGCCGGGCCGGGGCGCGAAGTCGCCCCCCGTGCGGGGGCGCGGATTGAAACTCCCGTATATATCGATGAAGATCCCGTAAATCTTGGTCGCCCCCCGTGCGGGGGCGCGGATTGAAACCTGGCCCGCCGGGCCACCCGCTCCCCCTTGCGGCGTCGCCCCCCGTGCGGGGGCGCGGATTGAAACCCTATGCGATCCCGTAGGATCGCAGAGATGCGGCGTCGCCCCCCGTGCGGGGGCGCGGATTGAAACAAGCCTATATAGGCTCGATAAATATACGCTTTTTGTCGCCCCCCGTGCGGGGGCGCGGATTGAAACGGAGGGGCTCGATCTGAGACATGACTCAATTTGGGTGTCGCCCCCCGTGCGGGGGCGCGGATTGAAACGGGTCATATGGGTAATATGGGGGCTTGGCCCGATTGTCGCCCCCCGTGCGGGGGCGCGGATTGAAACCGGTTCGGTCCGACAATAGAAACAGGTAATCTACAGTCGCCCCCCGTGCGGGGGCGCGGATTGAAACATCCAAGATAGTCTCCGCTTCCTCGAATAGGTTCGTCGCCCCCCGTGCGGGGGCGCGGATTGAAACACGTTACGTCGATCGGTTCGGAGAGGAAAAGGCGGGTCGCCCCCCGTGCGGGGGCGCGGATTGAAACTGCGAATTCGCGAACGGCTTCCGATATTTCCTCGTCGCCCCCCGTGCGGGGGCGCGGATTGAAACCTATTTCATCCTATGATATGGACCGATTGAACGAAGGTCGCCCCCCGTGCGGGGGCGCGGATTGAAACTAATAAGCAGAAACCCGGGGGCAGGGAGACCCGCGTCGCCCCCCGTGCGGGGGCGCGGATTGAAACCAGCTCTTCCATCACAACACCCCCGCGATCCAAAGTCGCCCCCCGTGCGGGGGCGCGGATTGAAACTTACTCTTGTGATCCGCCCCATCTTCTCACTCTCGTCGCCCCCCGTGCGGGGGCGCGGATTGAAACGGTCCACCGCCTTCCCCATCCGGGGAACCTCTCCGAGTCGCCCCCCGTGCGGGGGCGCGGATTGAAACCGGGCCCTGGCGGTGGTCTTGTGGCTCCTGGCGAGTCGCCCCCCGTGCGGGGGCGCGGATTGAAACATCCAACCCCCGCCAAACACGAATCCACGAAGGCGTCGCCCCCCGTGCGGGGGCGCGGATTGAAACGCCGGGAGGGACCGGACGGCCCTAGAGCCGGCCGTCGCCCCCCGTGCGGGGGCGCGGATTGAAACTTGGCGGGAGCCCTGCTGGGGCTTGAGGTTGGGCTGTCGCCCCCCGTGCGGGGGCGCGGATTGAAACCCAAAGGCGGAAAGGTCCCTGGGTCCATGAATCACGTCGCCCCCCGTGCGGGGGCGCGGATTGAAACTCTACTCGTTGATACGCCGATCCTGGATGAGAGAGTCGCCCCCCGTGCGGGGGCGCGGATTGAAACTGGAGTGGATGGCTGACATCGAGGTGGAAGTGGCGGTCGCCCCCCGTGCGGGGGCGCGGATTGAAACTTTAGAAACCAATCCACCTATTCTTGCTGATTCTCGTCGCCCCCCGTGCGGGGGCGCGGATTGAAACTTTATTCTTGGAGGCGGATTCGCTCTTTGGGTTTGTCGCCCCCCGTGCGGGGGCGCGGATTGAAACTTCTGGGCCCTGACTGCCCGCCGCAAGGGGGAGCGTCGCCCCCCGTGCGGGGGCGCGGATTGAAACCCTTATACTTTTTCGTGCGCGCGCAAGGGATCGTGTCGCCCCCCGTGCGGGGGCGCGGATTGAAACCCTATGCGATCCCGTAGGATCGCAAGGAAGCGGAGGTCGCCCCCCGTGCGGGGGCGCGGATTGAAACACCCAGGCGGGCTCGTCCCGCTTGCGCAATACCGCGTCGCCCCCCGTGCGGGGGCGCGGATTGAAACTAAAAAAGGTCAAGGGGGAGGGCATGGCTTACAAGTCGCCCCCCGTGCGGGGGCGCGGATTGAAACTCCGTCACAATTTCATGAGGCGGAAACATACAACGTCGCCCCCCGTGCGGGGGCGCGGATTGAAACCTGTCGAGGGGCTGGTATCGGACCAAGCCCTTTGTCGCCCCCCGTGCGGGGGCGCGGATTGAAACTAAAGATTCGGGGGAGGAGAACCGGACGATCTCCCGTCGCCCCCCGTGCGGGGGCGCGGATTGAAACAAAGCAGTCTCCCTGCCAGCGCCCCGGCCATCGCGTCGCCCCCGTGCGGGGGCGCGGATTGAAACTTCGTGAAGGTTCTCCTGGTCGCCCTGGATGAGAGTCGCCCCCCGTGCGGG
>CAYQBW010000023.1:0-12872 GCA_964415725.1 uncultured Planctomycetia bacterium | reverse complement strand
GGCTTGGGCTGGGCGCCCAGGGAGAGCCCGAGGGCCAGGGTCGCGGCGAGAGCCAGGAAGTTCCTGCGCATGGGGTCGTCCTCCGTGGGAAAAGGGGGTTTGAATTCGTCCCTAATGGGTTGGGATCAACTTTTCTTCCACCCGGGGAAGAGAAAGAAAGTCCACTTTACCGGACACCCTTGGAAGGACCAACCCCCCGACCCGGGCCTCCTTCTTCCAACCTTTCCAGGGCTTTTTCCTGGAGCCGGGCCATGTGGGGGGGAAAGACCACGGCCTGGAGGGACCGGTCCCAGAGTTCCGGAAGGTTCCCAAGCTCCAGGGAGGCCCCTTTCCTGACGTAGAGAGGAATCCTGGGGACGGGACAGGGCGCCTGGACCAGGGCCGGGCCCCTAAATTCCGTTCCGCTCCAGGCATCGACCCATTCCCCCGGGGGAAGCCAGACCTCCCGGGCCAGGACCCGGTCTCTCCAGACGGGACAGACCAGAAGGTCCGGGCCGAAGAGATACTCGTCGAAGCGGCGTGCGGCCTCTTTGCTCTCCGGCCAGAGCATGGCCAGGGGCCGGACCAGGGGAAGGCCTTCCTTCCGGGCCTTCCGGGCCAGGTCCTGGATGTAACCTTTCAACCGCGTTCTCAGGACGGCGTAGAACCTCCAGGCCGCAAGGGTCTCCACGTCGTAGGAAGGCTCGCCGGGCCAGGACCAGGGGGCCAGGTCCCAGGTGGGGCCCACCTCCATGACCGGGCAGAAACAGGAGAAGGCCAGCCACCTGCGCAGGGTCTCCCTGTCCCTCTTTCCCCAGTAGCCCCCCGTGTCGGACCCCCAGAAGGGGAAGCCCATGAAGGCCGCCCGCTGGAGGGCGACGAGCGAGGCCCGAAGGCCCCAGGGGCCGCCCTCGATGTCCCCGCCCCAGAAGATTCCGTATTTCTGGCTTCCCGTGTATCCAGCCCTGGGCATGGCGAGGCCTTTTCCGGGGATCGTCCTTTCCAGGAGGTCGTGGACGGCTTTCAGGTAGAGCCTGGGGTAGTCGTTGCGGAGCTCCGTCAACGTCCTTCCGCCGGCGGCCCGGTCGGCGAGGGAGTCTTTCAGGATCTCCTCGGAGCGGTCAAGCTTGAAGCCCGCCGTCCCGGCCTCCACGAGGGGCCGGATCCTTTCCCGCCACCAGGCCGCCGCGGCGGGGTTGGTGAAGTCCACCAGGCCGATCCGGCCCCGGGCGCCCGTGTAGCGGGGGAGGAGGTATCCCCTCTCGCGGGCCTCCCTGAGGGGGCCGTCGCAGACCCAGGGGGAGAGCCAGAGCAGGAAGCGGATCCCGCGCCCGGCCAGCCAGCGGATCATCCGCTCCGGCTGGGGGAGGCGTTTCCTGTCGAACTGGAGGGAACCGTAGCCCATGAAACCCCGGGCCCAGGGCCGGTCCACCCAGTAAGCGGAACAGGGGATTCCAAGGGCTTCCATCATGAGAATGTCTTCCACCACCAGGGTGTTGAAGGGAAGCTTGTTGGGGGTGCCGTCGAAGAAGGCCTTGGGATTGGCGTGGTTGTCCCTCCAGCGCCAGGGCCCGAAGGCCCAGGAGGGGGGAAGAAAGGGCGGGCCCGCCCTGAGCGCCTGGGTCCGCACGCATTCCAGGACCCGCCCGGGCAGGTGGAAGAGGACCTCCAGGCGGGGGCCGAGGAAGGAGAATTCCACCGTATTCGCGCGGGAGGCGCCCAGGTCGAAACGGCCCGGCCAGGTCCCCTTCACCAGGAGAGACCAGCCCCTGCTGGAGACCAGGAAGGGCTCGTAGAGGGAAAGAGTGGGTTTCACCACCATTTCTATGGAAAGACCTCGCAGGTCCAGGCCCCGGGAGATCCCCGGTTTCCAGGAAAGAGTCTGGGGGCCGGGCACGGTTCTCTCCATGAGGCCGTAGAGGGCCTCCCCGGGTTCCAGGGAGAGGGCCAGGCCCGTCCTCTCGCCGGGTTTCTTCCTTTCCACTTCCAGGCGTAAAAGGAACTGGTCCGGCCCGGCGGGAAGGAAGGCCGCCCGGAAGGGCCGCTTTCCCCGAAGAAGACCGCGGAGCATGAATCCCCTCCCGGCCTTTCTCCAGGAAAGAGAGCCGGGAAGAGGGACGAGCCGGGTTTTCTTTCCTTCTTCTTCAAGAAAGACCAGGGGACCTGACTGGCCGCCCAGGCGGAGAGAACAGGATTTGCCCTCGATCACCAAGGCCGCGCGGACCGGGCCGGAGGGGCGGAAGGAAAGAGCCGGTTCCTGGGGGAAGAGCAAGGAAGACGGCGAGAGGGCGAGAAGGAAGAAGAGCGGTCGGACCATGGCGGAACTCCTGGATCGGCCTGGAGGGAGAGTCTCAGCCATGAAACCCCCCGTGGAAACCTCCTTCCAGGATCGGCTTCTTTTTTCCACCCGGGCCGGGGCGGCCTTTTTGCGGCCCTGTCGCCATGGGATAGGATTGGAAGGTGTTTCCGCCCCCACTCCCGGGCCGCGGAGAGAAAGGACGGCGCCGTGACCCTTCGCATGATTCCTGTGGAGAGCGAACCATCTCCCAAGGTCTCGGCCATGGTCCGGGCTTTCCAGGGCTTTTGCGACGGCGCCCTTCCCCACAAGCCCTGGTGCCCCTCGGAAAAGGGAATCCGGGAGACGGCCCGGGAGATGGCGGAAGGTTCCTGGCCCAGGAAGGAGGTCTCCCGGGCGCTTCTCGCCTACCAGGAGGAGCTCGGCGCGCCCGGGCCGGCCCTGGAAGGGGCGGCTCTTCTCGGCCGGGAGGGGACCCTGGCGGTGGTGGCGGGACAGCAACCCCTTCCCTTCGGGGGGCCTCTCTACGTCCTCTACAAGGCCTGGACGGCGGTGGCCCTGGCCGGGCGGGCCCGGTCCATCCTGGGAGTTCCGGTGGTTCCCCTTTTCTGGAACGCCTCGGAGGACCACGACCTGGAGGAGATCTCCGCCGTGGGTTTCCCGGGGCCCCGGGGGGAGAGGATCCTCTTCAGGGCTCCCCTGGAAGCCTGGAAAGGCGCCCCGGCCTCATCGATTCCCGGGGACCGGAAATGGAGGGAGGCGGTCTTCTCCTTCCTGGGCCGGTTTCCCGGGCTGGCCGGGGAAGGGTCCCCGGAGGCGGAGCTTCTTCCCTTGGAAGGGGAGGGCTGGTCCCGGTGGGTCTCCCGGATCCTTTCCCGCCTCCTGGGCCCTTCCGGGCTGGTGGTGATGGAGCCGGAACTCCTCCGCCGCCCGGCGGCGCCCCTTGTGGCCCGGGCCCTGGAGGAGTGGCGGAGGATCGCCGACCTCCTGGAGGAATCCTGGCGGGAGAAAAGGGAGTCCCTCGGGGGGGAGCGGTCCTTCCCTCCTCTCCAGGGGCCGCCCCTTTTCCTGGAGAAAGGCGGGATGCGGCGGCGGATCCTGGCCGATGGGGACCGGTTCCGGCTCAAGGGAACGGATGAAGTTTACTCTCTCGGGGAACTCCTGGCCCTGCTGGAGGAGAGGCCCGGGACCTTTTCCTCCCACGGGGCCCTTCGTCCGGTCCTGCAGAACGCGCTCCTTCCCACCCTCGCCCACGTGGTGGGACCGGGCGAGGCGGCCTACCTGGGAGAACTCTTCCGTTTCCACCGCTCTCCTCTCGGGGCGGGGAGGAGGATGCCCCTTCTCTGGCCCCGCCTTTCGGCCACCTTCCTGGATGAATTCTCCCGGAAGACCCTGGACCGGTTCGGCCTGGACCCGGAGCACCTCTTCCTGGCCGGGCCGGAACTGGTGCGGACGGGCCTTCCCGGCGGGGAGAGAGCGGCCCGGGTGGGGGACCTGAGAAAGAGAGTCCTCCAGGATCTCGCGGCCCTGGGGCGGGAGGCGGTTCGCCTGGAGCCCACTCTCTCCGCCCCTTTCCGGAGAACGGGGGACCAGGTGGGCCGCCTCCTGGAGAAGCTGGAGGCCAAGGTGGCCGGCGCCGAGGCCGCCGCCCGGGGCTTCGGCCCGGCCAGGCTGGAACGTCTCTCCCGGTGGGTGCGCCCCGGGGGGCTTCCCCAGGAGAGAGCCTTCGCCTTTTTCCCCTTTCTTCCTTACCTGGGAGGGGAGAGCCTGGCGCGGGTTCCCCGGGAGCTGGACGTCCTGGATTTCCGCCACCGGCTTCTCTGGGCTTGAATCGGCGCCTTTCCGGGGCCAGAAGGAAGGGCGGCCGGGAAGAGGCGGCCTGGGTTTGGAGGTTCGCATGGAAACCAGCTTGGATGTCCTGGCCCTCGGGGCCCACCCGGACGACGTGGAGATGACCTGCGGAGGGCTCCTGCTCAAGATGAAGGAGAAGGGCTACCGCACGGGTGCCCTCCACCTGACGGCCGGGGAGATGGGTTCCCGCGGGACCCGGGAGGACCGTATCCGGGAGGCGGAAAGAGCCGCCGGGATCCTGGGGCTCGACCGGATGGAGATCCTGGGATTTCCCGACAGCCGGATCAGGGACGGCCTGGAAGAGACGGAAAAGGTGGCTCGTTTCCTCCTGGAGACCCGGCCCAGGCTCGTTTTGGCCCCTTTCCCCAGGGATCCCCATCCCGACCACGGGGCGGCGGGGCGGATCGCCTCGAGGGCGGTCCACCTGGCGAGCCTGGGCAGGTTCGCCCGGCCCGGCGAACCTCACCTGGCGGGACAGGTGCTCTTCGCCATGTGCCGCGCACTCTTTCGTCCAAACGTAATCATAGACGTGTCGGACCAGTTCCAGAGAAAGATGGAGGCCGTCCTGGCCTACCGGTCCCAGGTGGGCCCGGCGGCGCCGGGCGAGAGGGAGTCCCGCCTCTCGAGCCCGCTTTTCCTGCGCTCCTGGGAGGCAAGGCACCTCCATTACGGAGCCTGTATCGGGACGGCCTACGGTGAGCCTTACTACACGGAATACGCGATCCCCCTGGAGGACCCGGTGGCCGCCTTCCCCGTGCCCCAGCAAAGGAGGATCGCCCTGGAGGCCCTGGTTTGAAGGAGGGACGGTGAAGATCGGCGTGGTCTGCTACCCGACCTTCGGTGGAAGCGGAGTCCTTGCCACCGAGCTCGGCGCCGCCCTGGCGGCCCGGGGGCACCAGGTCCACTTCGTGAGCTACGAGCCCCCCTGCAGGCTCCAGGGGTTCGGGATGGGGCTCCGCCACCACGAGGTGCAGGTGAGCACCTACCCTCTCTTCAAGTATCCTCCCTACCTGCTTTCGCTGGCGGGCAAGATGGCCCAGGTGGCGGCGGCCGAGGGCCTGGACCTGTTCCACGTCCACTACGCGCTTCCGCATACGATCTCGGCCTGCATCGCCCGGGCCGTGATGGACAAGAAGGAGATGCCCATCCTCACCACCCTTCACGGCACGGACATCACCCTGGTGGGATCCCAGCCCGTCTTCCTTCCCATGGTTCGTTTCGCCTTGAGGGACTCCGACGGGGTCACGGCGGTGAGCGAAAGCCTGGCGGCGGAGACCCGGAAGACCTTCGGCTTCGAGGGGGAGATCCGGGTGATCCCCAACTTCGTGGATCCCGGGAGGTTCCACCCGGGCGCCTGCGGAACCCTCAGGCGGGAACTGGCCGGGGAGGAGGAGAGGGTGCTGGTCCACGTCTCCAACTTCCGGCCCGTGAAGAACACCGTGGAGGTGGTGCGGATCTTCGCGGGCGTGGCCGCCAGGCTCCGGGCCCGGCTCCTCATGGTGGGGGACGGCCCGGACCTGCCCTTCTGCCGGGACGAGGCGGAGAGGCTGGGCGTGTCCGACCGGGTCCGGTTCCTGGCGGAGACCCCCCAGGTGGAGCGCTACCTGGCCTGCGGGGATCTCTTCCTCCTGCCTTCCTGGAAGGAGTCTTTCGGGCTGACCGCCCTGGAGGCTCTTGCCTCGGGCGTTCCCGTGGTGGCCAGCAAGGTGGGGGGCCTTCCCGAGGTGGTGCGCCACGGGGAGACGGGGTTCTTGGCGGACCCGGGAAAGAGGGAAGAGATGGTGGAGGCCTGCCTGGAACTGCTCGGTGACGAGGAGAAGCGGCGGGCCTTCGCCCGGAGTGCCCGGGAGGACGTCCTGGAGAGGTTTACGCCGGAGAGAATCGTTCCCCTCTACGAGAAGGCCTACGCCGATCTCCTGGAGGGGTGAGCCTCACGGGATCCCGTGCTCCTTCTTGTAGGCGGCCCAGTTCTTCTTGAGATCCAGGAAGGATTCGAAGTCGGGCCTCAGGAGAAAGGGGTTGGTCTTTTTTTCCCTCTCCAGGGTGGAGGAGGGAGCCAGCCCCACGTCGTGGCCGGGCCAGATCCGGGTTTCCCCGGGAAGGCTCCCGATCACCTCGTGGAGACTCTTGTATTCCTTCCGGGCCCCCTCCCCGAAATCGGTGCCTCCCACCTTTCCCACGAAGAGGGTGTCCCCCGTGAGGAGGTTTCCCTCCCAAAGGTAACAGACACTGTCCTCGGTATGGCCCGGGGTGTGGAGAACCAGGATCTCCGTCTCTCCCAGGGGAATGCGGTCGCCGTGGCGGAGGGCCCGGTCCTTGGGAACGGGGGAGGCCTCGTGGGCGGCCACCATGGCCCCCGTGGCCTTCTTCAGCTCCTCGTTGCCTCCCGAATGGTCGTAGTGCCCGTGGGTGTCGAGGATCCAGAGAATCTTCACGCCCTCTTCCCGGGCGGCCTCCAGGACGGCCCGGGGAGCGAGGGGATCCACGGCGGCGGCCTCGCCGCCGTGGGCCAGGAGGTAGGCGAAGTTCCTGTCGCCGCCCGCGGGGATCTGGCGAAAGATTCGGTTCATGGGGCCTCCTTTTCCTCCTTGCGGGAGACAAGAATCATCCTCGGGGATTCCGCCCCGTAGGGTCTCCCCTGGAAATCTCCGTAGATCTTCTCCGGGACCAGGCCCTCCGCGGCCAGGAGCCTTTCCATCTCCTCCCTGGAGAAGAGGCGGACCGATTCGGTGTAGGAGCGGGCCTTCCCGGACCCCGGCGGGAAGAGTTCCACCTTTTTGAAAACCCTGGGCGGTGTCCCCCCGATCCAGCGGGTTTCCACCACGTTCACCCCCTCCACGGTCTTCTCCGTGCGGGGCCGGAGGGAGGCGCGTACGTGGAGGGGGTTCAAGTAGTCCAGGAAAAAACCTCCTCCCGGGAGGAGGAGGCGGGAGACTTCGCGAAGGACGAGGCGGTTTTCCTCGTCCTCCTGGAAATACCCGAAAGTGGTGAAAAAGGAGACGACCCCCTGGAAGCCCCCCAGGTAGGGAAGGCGCCGCATGTCCCCGAGCGCCACGGGGCCCCGCCGGCGGGCCCGGGCGAGGAGCTGGGGGGAGAGGTCCACCCCGAGGGCGGGAATTCCTTGTTCCCTGAGGCACTCCAGGTGGAAACCGGGCCCGCAACAGAGGTCCAGCACGGGAGCCCCGGGTTTCAGTCCCAGCGCTTTCACCGCGAAGGCCGCCTCCCGCCTGGCGGTGGAAAGGTTTCTCCTCTTGTAGACCAGGAGGTAGGCCGGCCCGAAGGCCCGGACATACCAGGGCTGTTGGAGGGGCGCGGAAACCATGGATGGAATCTTACCGGGGGGCCTTTCTTTTCCCCAAGGACCCCTGCCCGGGCGGGACGGGAGGCGAAGGGGGGATCTATTCCCCTTTCCTGGCCAGCTTCGCCCTGAGCAGGGAGAGGAAGGAGGGCGGATCGATGGGTTTCTGGAGGACCCCGGCCAGGCCCAGATCCTGGTAGTCCACGCTTTGGCTCAGGCTGTTCCCCACGGAGCTGAGCATGAGGACCGGAACGTCCCGGTCGATGAGCTTGATCTCCTTCACCAGGTTCTTGCCCGCGTCCACCTCTTCCATCATGAGGTCCACCAGGACCAGGTCGGGACGGACCGCTTTGAAGATTTCCAGCCCCTCCTCGGCGCTTCGCGCCTCCTCCATGAGGAACCCGTTGGCCTCCAGGAGGGTCCGCGTCGTGAGAAGGATGTCCGGGTCGTCGTCCACGCAAAGGATCACGAACTTGCCTTCTTTCATGCTTTGTCTCCCATGAGCATCTCTTGTGCCGACCCTTTCACGGGGCCGCGGGCCTGGAATCGACCTTCCTCCAGGAGGGGAACCAGGAAACGGACGGCCTCTTCCAGGTTCTTCCGTGCCCTGGAGGTAAGCCCCTCCCGGAACATCTCGAAATCGTAACCCCGGATCCCCAGGACCCACGCTTGGGCCCGGGAGGAGAAGAGTTCTTCCGCCAGGGCGACCAGGCTTCCGGGGCGAACGCTGTGGGTGGTGAAGGTCTCCTTGCCGGTTTCTCCCTCCTGGGGAAGGAAGAAGAAGGGCTCGGGGCCTTCCAGGGCGGCGTCGGCGAAGATGACCACGTCCTGTTGGGCCACCTGGAGGGCGTCCTCCACGGAGAGCTGGAAAGGGTTCTCCGCGCGGACGCCGGGGATTTCTTTTTCGGCGATCCTGCCCGCCAGGGCCGGGCCCAGGCCGTCGTCTCCCCGCGCGGGGTTTCCGTATCCGATGACCAGGATCTTTCGGGGCATGGGCGCTTCATTCCCGCTTGAGCGAGTCCAGGAGCCTTCCCGATTCGTCCCGGGCCTCCACGACGAGGGGCATGTTCCCCAGGGCGTGGGTGGCGCAGGAGAGACAGGGGTCGTAGGCCCGGATGGCCACCTCCACCCGGTTCAGCATGCCCTCCTCGATCTTTTCTTTTCCTTCCATGAAGTCCTTGGCGACCTTCGTGACCGACCGGTTCATGGGCTCGTTGTTCTGGGTGGTGGAGACGATGAGGTTGGCCTTGGTCACCAGTCCTTCTTCGTTCACCTGGTAGTGGTGGAAGAGGGTGCCCCGTGGGGCCTCGATGACGGCCATGGCCTCCCGCCGGGGTTCGCCCCGGACCACCAGGTCCGTGCCCTGCAGGTCCGGGTCGTTGAGGAGGTCCTGGATCTTCTCCGCCGCGTGGAGGATCTCGATCATCCGGGCCCAGTGGTAGGCCATGGTGATGTTGTTGGGCTTTCCGCCCGTGAGGGCCATGAACTCCTGCCTCTCCTTTTCCGCCAAGGGGGTGTCGATGAAGTCGCAGGCGTTGATCCGGGAGAGGGGGCCCACGCGATACCAGCCCTTATCCGGGCCAAGGCTCTTGATGAAGGGGAACTTCATGTAGGACCAGGGACGGACCTCCTCGGCGATGAATTCCAGGTAACGCTGGACCGGAATGTGGTCGAAGATCTTGTTTCCCTCGGCGTCGACGGCCCGGAGCCCGCCGTCGTAGAGGTCCAGGGCGCCGTCGCCGCGGACGATGCCCAGGTGGTTGGAGGGAAAGGACCCGAAGTCCTTCAGTTCCTCCAGGTGATCCTCGGTGTACTTGCGGGCCAGGTCCACCGCCGCCTTGGCCCACTGGATCATCCGGCCGATGTCGCGGAGAAGGAAGTCCCGCTCCTCGATGGAGAGGTTCTTGTTGATGCCTCCCGGGATGGCCCCGGTACCGTGGATCTTCTTCCCCGCCGTGGCCTTGATCACCTCCTGGCCGTACTTGCGCATCATCACGCCCTGGACCGCCAGGTCCTTGTGTTTTCTCGCCACGCCGATGATGTTCCGGATGGCCGGATCGGCCTCGAACCCGAACAGCAGGTCGGGGGAGGCCAGGTGGAAGAAGTGAAGGGCATGGGATTGGAAGATCTGCCCGTAATGCATGAGCCGGCGCATCTTCTCCGCCGTGGGCGTGAGTTTCTCCCCTCCCACGAGGATGTCCGTGGCCTTGGCCGCGCAAAGGTGGTGGCTCACGGGGCAGATCCCGCAGAGCCGCTGGACCATGACGGGCACCTCCCAGTAGGGGCGGCCCTGGACGAACCTTTCGAAGCCCCGGAACTCCACGATGTGCATCCGGGCCTGTTTGACCTTCCTGTTCTCGTCCAGGAGGATCGTGACCTTGCCGTGGCCCTCGATCCTGGTGACGGGGTGGATGGCGATCCGCTCGACGTCTTTTTTCTCTGCCATGGTTCTCTATTCTCCTCCGCCCGCCGGGGCGGTCTCTCTCAATCGTACTTGATCAGCTCGTAGGGAAGCTCCAGGGGCTTGTTCTCCAGGAGCGCGGTCACGGCCTTCCAGATGGCCTCCGCCGGGGGAGGGCACCCGGGAAGGTGGTAGTCGATCTTCACCACCTCGTGGCAGGGGTAGACCTTGTCCAGGAGGAGGGGAATCTCGGGGTCGTCGGGAATCCTCCTCTCCGGGTTGTAGACCGTCGGTCCTTCCAGGAAGGCCTCGCGCAGGCATTCCTCCAGGGGAATGCCGTTCCGCATGGCGGGAACCCCCCCCATGATGGCGCAGTCCCCGAGGGAGATCAGGATATCGCAATTCTTCCGGAAGTCCCGGAGGACCCGCACGTTGTCCTCGTTGGCGCAGCCCCCCTCCACCAGGCCGATGGCGCACCGGGCGGTGAACTCCTTGAAATCGTCGATGGGGGACTTGTCGAAGTCCACCAGCTCGATCAGGTCCAGGATTTTCTCGTCGATGTCCAGGATGGACATGTGGCAGCCGAAGCACCCGGCTAGGGAAGTCGTGGCGACCCTGGGTTTCTTCATCCTTGGTTACTCCCTGAATCAGCTTTGAAGGTCCGTGCTCTTTTCTTCGATCTCCGCGCCGATGGGCTTCCTGTCGAAGGCCCGTTTGCCCACGGGCACCATGTAGGCCTCTCCCTTCTTCAGGATCGCCCCGACGGGACAGATGTCCACGGCCTTGTCGGCCGAGGAGAGCCTGGTTTCCGCCAGGCGGCCCCTGGAGTCGACGGCCACCCGCTTTTCCGGGCCCCGCCCGGTGAAATCGAAGACGTGCTTGCCGTCCACGTCCCGGGAGGCCCGGACGCAGCGCCCGCACAGAACGCACCGGTTGCGGTCGATGAAAACCTCCGGGTGGGAGGCGTCCACGTCTCTCTTCGGAAAGAGGTAGGGAAAACGGGGGGCCGTGATCCCAAGGCGGTAGGCCAGGGCCTGGAGCTCACAGTTGCCGCTCTTCTCGCAAACCATGCAGAAGTGGTTCCCTTCGACGAAGAGCATCTCCACCAGGGCCTTCCGGTATTCCCGGATCCTCTCGCTGGAGCTTTCCACGATCATCCCCTCGGCGATGGGGGTGGTGCAGGATGCGGCGGGCCGCCCGTTGACCATGACCGTGCAGACCCGGCAGCTTCCGAAAGGCTTCAGGTCCGGGTGGAAACAGAGGTGAGGGATATAGACTCCCGCTTCCAGGGCTGCCTGGAGGATGGTCTGTCCCTCCCTCCCGCGGATCTCCTTGCCGTCGACGATGAAGGTGATGGGCTTGGTCATGCTTCTTCCTCCGTGGCGTCCCGGTTTCTTCCGGTGATCTTGCCTGCCGCTTCCAGGGCGGCCGAGAGATCGAAAGCCGGCCGCTGCCGGACCTTTTCCTTCCCCGCGCTCTCCGGGTAGAGCTCGGGGAAGCCTTCCAGGGTGGTGAGGACCGGGTTGGGCGAGGTCTGTCCCAGGCCGCAACGGGCGGTGGCCTTGACGGCGGTCCCCAGGTTCTGCAGGTATTCCCTGTCGCCGGGCTCCCCCTTGCCGGCCCGGATCTCCCGGATTTTCCTTCTCAAAAGGACGTTGCCCACCCGGCAGGGCGTGCAGAAGCCGCAACTCTCTTCGACGAAGAAATCCAGGAAGTTCTCCACGATTTCCAGGAGGTCACGGTGGGGGCCGAAGACCATGATGGACCCGCCAGTGGCCAGGTCGTCGAAACAGATCTTCCTTTCGAACTGCGAGGGGGGAACCATGCAGCCCGAGGCGCCTCCCACCTGGACGGCCTTGGCGTCCTCTCCACCGACTTCCCGGAGGAGTTCGTTCAGGGTGATCCCGAAGGGAACCTCGTAGACGCCGGGCGCCTTGATGTCCCCGGAGACGCTCAGGACCTTGGTCCCCGTGCTCTGGGGCGTGCCCATTCCGGCGAACCAGCCGGGCCCCTTCTCCAGGATGCGTGCCACCTTGCAGAAGGTTTCCACGTTGTTCACCGTCGTCGGGGCGTCCAGGAATCCTTTCTGGGCGGGGAAGGGGGGGCGGTTCCTGGGATCCCCCCGCTTGCCTTCCAGGGAGTTGATCAGCGCCGTCTCCTCGCCGCAGATGTAGGCTCCCGCGCCGGTGTAGACGCGGATGTCGAAGTTGAAACCCTCTTTCCCGCAAATATTCTTTCCCAGGAGGCCTTCCTTTCTGCGTTCCTCCAGGATCTCCTCCAGGAAGGGGACCAGGTAAGCGTATTCGCCCCGAAGGTAGAGGATTCCCTGGTCCGCCCCGATGGCCCAGCCGCCGATGGTCATCCCCTCGAAGACCATGTGGGGGCGCTCGGTGAGGATCACCCGGTCCTTGAACGTTCCGGGCTCGCCCTCGTCGGCGTTGCACACCACGAACTTCCGGAAGCCCTTGGCGGCCCGGGTGAACTCCCACTTGAGTCCCGTTGGGAACCCGGCGCCCCCCCTGCCCCTGAGGCGGGCCGTCTTGATGTCCCGGATCACCTCGGCTGGATGCATGGAAAGGGCCGCTTTCAGGGCCTTGCCGTTTTCCATGGGGGCGAAGACCACCGGTCCGGGACGGCGGATGTTGTTCACCACCATGGAGCGGACCAGGGGATGGGCGTTGTTGCCGTCGCCCAGCTTGGTCACGATCCGGGAGGGGTCGGGGTCGGCTTTCAGGGCACGGACGATCTCCTTCACCTTGTCCGTGGAGAGCCAGGGAACCAGGGTCTCGTTCACCAGGGCCGCCGGCGCCTGGTCGCACATCCCCATGCAGTTGGTCCTCTCCAGGGAGATTTTCCCGTCGGGAGTGGTTCCACCCACGGGAATCCCGAGTTCCTCGGAGAAGACCTTGGCGATCCGATCCATTCCGTGCATCTCGTCGACGCACCCCTTGCAAAGGCGAATGACCGTTTTTCCTCGGGGTTCCTTGGAGAGGAAGGCGTAGAAGGTGACCAGGCCTTCCACCTCCACCCTGTGGATGTTGAGAAGG
>CAYQBW010000022.1:0-12882 GCA_964415725.1 uncultured Planctomycetia bacterium | reverse complement strand
GCTCGGGGCCTTCGCCTTCTCTCCGGAGGAGGGGACCCCGGCGGCGGCCATGGGAGGACGGCCCTCCCGGAAGACAGCCCAGGCCAGGCTGGAAGAAGTGGCGAGGCTCAACCGGGAAATCATGGAAGAACGAAACAGGACGCTCCTGGGGAAGGAGGTGGAAGTTCTGGTGGATTCCTCCGGGGAGGACGGGACCTGGCTGGGCCGCACCGCGGCGGACGCCCCGGAAGTGGACGGCCTGGTGCGGGTCCGCAGCGCCCGGCCCCTTGCGCCGGGGGATTTCGTCCGGGTCCGGGTCCAGGGCTGGCGGGCTTACGACCTGGAGGGCGAGGTGGAAGGAGAAGCTTCATGAATCTTCCCAATTCCATCACCATGGGCAGACTCTTTCTTTGCCTTTTCATCTTCGTTCTCCTGGCCTTTCTTCCCCAGGTCCCCCCTCTTCCGGCGTGGCAGGTCTGGGCGGTGGTGGTCCTTTTCATCCTGGCCTCGGCCTCGGACTTCCTGGACGGCTTCCTGGCCAGGCGCTACGGGCAGGTCACGCGTTTCGGCCGGGTGGCGGATCCCTTCGTGGACAAGATCCTCGTCCTGGGCACGGCGGTCTTCCTCTGCGCCCGCCCCGGGACGGGCGACCTCCTTCCCCCCTGGATGGTGGTGGTGATCCTTGGGAGGGAATTTCTAGTGAGCGGAATCAGGTCCCTCGCGGAATCGGAGGGGATCGATTTCTCCGCGATCCGCTCGGGCAAGTGGAAATTCACCGTCCAGGCCCTGGCGCTCGGGTTTCTGCTGGGACGCATGGCAGGGGTGTCCCTGGCAAAGACTTTCTTGACGCCCTTTTTGATTTGGGCCGCCCTGGCCCTCACGATCTGGTCGGGAGGGGTCTACCTGGTCCGGGGCAGGAAGGCGTTGCGGCTGTGAGGGGGAAGAAGAAAAGAAGGGGCGGAGGCGGCAAGGGCGTGCCCCTGGCCGCCAGGTTGGCCCTCTTTACGGGAGGCTCTTCCCTCCTGGCCCTGCTCCTGATCTCGCTCTTGGCCAGGAGGGGGACTCCGCCCCAGCTCCTGCTCCTGCTCAGCCTGGCTTTCGGCGGGGCCGTGGCCGCCCTGGCCTGGACGGAGGGGACCCGGGTGGCCCGGCTCTTCAACGAACTCGCCCTGGCTGTGGGAAAACTCGCCCGAGGGGATTTCAACGTGCGGTTCCGGGGCGGCAGGAAGACCCTGGAGTCGGGGCGGCTGGTGCGCCAGCTCGAGGAGCTTGCCGGAAACCTCCGGGAAGGGGTGGTTGAGGAGGAGCTGGCCAGGATCCGGGAGAAAGAGGCCCGCCTGCTCGGAAGAGTTCGGCGCAAGATGATGCCCCAGGCCTTTTCGGAGGACCCGGCCTGGGAGACGGGAGGGCTCTTCCTCCCGGGGAAACGGGGCGGGGGCGATTTCCTGGAGTACCTGGAAGCGGGAAACAAGCTCTACCTGGCCGCGGGATCGGCCCAGGGGGCGGGAGCGGCGGCCGGGATGGTCATGGTTCTGGGCAAAACCCTGCTCAGGGAGTGGCTTCTCCGTGGAGAGGAACCGCCCGGGGTCCTGGAGAAGCTCAACGCCCGGCTCAAGGAAAACCTGGTGGAAGGGGCATGCCTCACCCTCACCCTCCTGGAGGCCCGCAAGGACGGGGGAGGCGAGGTGACCGCCTGGGGCCTGGGGCTCCAGGCGCCTCTCTACTTTTTCGGAAGAGGCGAGCTTCACAGGATCGTCCTGGAAGGGATCGCGCTTGGCCTGGACGGAGGAAAGGTCTTCTCCCGGGTCCTCCAGCCCAAGAGGGTGCGGCTCCAGAGGGGCCAGCGCCTGGTCCTGGTGACCCCCGGGATCTACGCCAATCTCTCCCCCTCGGGGGAGGAATACGGCGAGGAGCGCCTGGAGGAAGCCCTGGCCCGGCACGGTCCCAAGAACACCCTTGTTTTCGTGGACATGGTGGGCGCAGAGGTGGAGGACTTCCTCGGGGGGGAGGAGCCCGACGAAGACGTGGTCCTGCTCTCGGTCCGGTATGGGGGGTGACGCTCATGGGGAAGGGAACCGACATCTCGGGATTCCAGAAGAGGATCGAGGAAATCTACCTGGAACGGGACCGCGCCCGGGGCCTGGAAGGCACCACCCTCTGGTTCGTGGAGGAGGTGGGCGAGCTGGTCCGCGCCCTCCGCAGGGGGGAGAGGAAGAACCTGGAGGAAGAGTTCGCCGACGCCCTGGCCTGGCTCGCCACCCTGGCCTCCCTGGCGGGGGTGGACCTGGAGAAGGCCGGTTGGGATAAATACGGCAATGGGTGTCCCCGGTGCGGGGCCTCGCCCTGCCGCTGTCCCTGAGGAGGAAGCTTGCCTCTCTACGCCGACGTGGCCCTTCCCCTCCCCTTGAGGCGGGAGTTCACCTACCTGGTCCCGCCGGCCCTGGAGGACTCCGTGACCGTCGGGGCCCGGGTCCGGGTGGTCTTCGGGAGGCGCCGGGCCGTGGGTGTGGTGACGGGGCTCAAGGACCGGTGCTCCCTGGATCCCTCCAAGGTCCGGCCCATCCATTCCCTGGTGGACCATGCGCCGGTGGTGCCCGGGGACATCATGGCGCTTTGCCGCAGGATCGCCAAGAGGACCCTCTGCTCGTTGGGAGAGGCCCTGGACGCCGCCATTCCCGGGGCGCTCAAGCACCACGCCGCCCGGACCATTCCATATGCCCTCTTGAAGAAACGTGGCCCGGAACTTGAGAAAGAGCTGGCCGCCCTGGAGGAGAAGGAGCGCTTCCGGAAGCAGGCCCGGGTGCTCCGGGCGGTCCTGGAGGCGGGGGGGGAGATGCGGGTCTTCGACCTGCTGGCCAGGACCAAGGTGAGCCGGAGTCCCCTGGAAAGCCTGGTGAAGAGGGGCCTTCTTCGCCTGGAGTCCCGGCCTTCCCGGCCGGAGCTGGAATTTACGGGCGATCCCGGGTCGGTGGGGGCGATCCCGGAACTCACAGGCGAGCAGGAACGTTGCGTGGACCGGATCCGGGCGGCCCTGGATGGAGGGGGATACAAGGGATTTCTGCTCTACGGCGTGACGGGAAGCGGCAAGACCGAGGTCTATCTGCGGGCCGTGGCGGAGACCCTGGCGCGGAGGCGGACGGCGGTGGTGCTCGTCCCGGAGATCTCCCTCACCCCCCAGACGGTGGCCCGGTTCCGCGCCCGTTTCGGACAGGTGGCGGTCCTTCACTCCTCCCTCACGGGGGCCCAGAGGGCCGACCAGTGGCGCCTCCTCCTGGAAGGCAGGCGGGCCGTGGCGGTGGGCCCCCGCTCCGCCCTCTTCGCCCCCCTGGACCGGTTGGGCCTCATCGTGGTGGACGAGGAGCACGAAAATACGTTCAAGCAGGGCAACGTGCCCCGCTACCACGCCCGGGACATGGCCCTGGAGAGGGCGAGGATCTGCGGGGCCGTGGCGATCCTGGGAAGCGCGACCCCCTCCCTGGAGTCCTGGAAGGCCGCCCGGGAGGGGAAGCTGGAGCTCCTGGAACTGCCTTCGCGGGTGGGAGGGGGGCGGATCCCCCAGACGGTGATCGTGGACATGCGCCGGGAGAAGAAGGGGCCCGGGGGGATGCCCTTTCTCTCCAGGGTGCTGGTGAACATCATGCGGGACCGCCTGGGGCGGGGAGAGCAGGTCATCCTCTTTCTCAACCGCCGCGGCTTCGCCCCGGTGCTCACCTGCAGGCGCTGCGGAATCAGCGTCCGTTGCAAGGACTGCAGCGTTCCCATGACCTTCCACCGCTCCAGGAGGCGGCTGGTGTGCCACTATTGCGCCAGGGAGATCCGCCCGCCGGAGCGGTGCCCGGAATGCGGGTGGCCCGAGCTCTACTACCTGGGTTTCGGGACAGAGAGGGTGGAGGGGGAGGTGAGGAGGATCTTCCCGGAGTACCCGGTCGTCCGGATGGATTCGGACACCATGGCCCGGAGGGACGAAGTGGGGCGCGCTCTCCAGGCCTTCCGGAAGGGGGAATTCCGGATCCTGGTGGGGACCCAGATGATCGCCAAGGGCCTGGATTTCCCCAGGGTCACCGTGGTGGGGGTGATCTCGGCGGACACCTCGCTTTTGCTCCCCGACTTCCGCGCCGCCGAGAGAACCTTCCAGCTCGTGGCCCAGGTGGCGGGCCGGGCGGGGCGGGGGGACGCGCCCGGCGTGGTGGTGGTCCAGACCCTGGTGCCCGACCACCCGGCCGTGGTGGAGGCGGCGAAGCACGATTTCCGGTCCTTCGCATCCTTTGAGCTTGCCCAGAGAAGGGAGAGGGGGTTTCCCCCTTTCGGGAGGATCGCCCGGATCGTCCTGGAGGGGAAGGACGAGGAGAAGACCGCCCAGGCGGCGGGAAGGGTGGGGGAAGAGCTCAGGGAGGCCGGCCGGGGAGGGGCCTTCCAGGTCCTCGGGCCCGCCCGGGCCCCCCTGGAGAGGATCCAGGGCCGGTGGCGCTTCCACGTGCTCGCCCTGATTCCCCCCTCCACCACCGAGGACGACCTGGAGCGGCTCCTCCCTCCCATCGTGGACAAGAAACGGGCCGGCCTCCGGGTCCTCCTGGACATGGATCCCGCCACGGTTTTGTAGAGGTTCCGGCCGGGGCTCCCTTTTCTTTTACTCCGACAGGAGGGGGCGGAGGATCTCCCTCCCTTCCAGGGGAAGGGCCATGAAGGCGGGGGAACGGGGGGCCAGGCCCTCCTGGAAGCCCCCTTCCAGGAGCCGCAGGGGAAAGGCGAGTTCCCGGAAAGAGGAGGCCTTGGCTTTCCAGGTCTCCACCCAGGTCCTCCCGGCTTCCTCCGCCAGGTGGGAGGAGAAGAGGTCCTCCAGGGATCGGACCAGGTCCACTCCCAGCCCGAGGAGAGCGCCTTTCTTCCTGGAGTCCTCCAGCAAGGCCGGGACGGCGCGCTCCCACTTTCCTTCCCTGGGCCCCAGGCGGAGGATCTCCCCCGGGTCGAGGCGGGACTTCTCTCCGGGCCTGTACCAATAGGAGAGGAATTCCAGCCGTTCCAGGAGACGGGGCGCGCCGCCCCTGCGCAAGTCCAGGTAGAGGCGAAGAAGCGGGTCGGAAACCTCGTAGAAGGAATTGCGTCCCGCCCGGGTCGCCGCCACGAGCCCGGGTTTCCGGAGTTCCCTCAACTGGGCGGAGACGGTCTGCTCCGTGGCCAGGCAGGCCCGGGCGATCTCTTTGACCTGGACGGCCCCTCCCCGGCGGGCCAGGTAGTCCAGGATCTTCCTCTGCTGTGGAGAGACCCCCAGGGTCTCTTCCGCGTGGAGCGGGCCGATCCGGTCCAAGGTGTCCAGGAAGGCCTTCCCGTGGGAATCGCCCCGTGCCAGGCCCAGGGCGAAGAGGAGGCAGCACCGGGCGTTCCCCCGGGACACGTGCTGGACCGCCCGGATCCAGGAGGCGGCCTCGGGCCGGGAGGCGGGCCCCTTCTCCGGCCGGGGCGCGAATCTCTGGAGAACCTTCCCGGCCAGGTTCAAGGAGGCCCTGGGGTCAAGGGGCTCCAGGTGTTCCACCCGGAAGAACCCGTAGAAAGGGGAGTTCCGCCGGGTTACTTCGTCGAAGAGCCGCCTGGATGTGGCAAAGACGGCGGTGAAGGAATCCTGCTGGAGGAAGGCCCGGAATTCCCTCCGGCCTTCTTCCCCCAGGGCCGCGAAGACCTGGTCCAGGTTTTCCACCGCCAGAAGGAGGGTTCTCTTCCCGGCGGCCTCCTTCAGGAGACGGGCCGCCGCCGCGGGATCCCCGGCCTCTCCGGGGCCGGCCGGCTCCCGGGGCGCCTCCTCGCCTTTCCGGGGAAGGGCATCCAGGGCGCGAAGGAGGAGGTCGGCGAAGGAAGTGATTCCCCAAGGGATCTCGGGAAGCCGGGCCACCAGGGGCCTGCGGGAGGATGGGGTTCCCCGCTCGAGGCGGGCCAGGGCCAGGGAGAGAAGGTGGGTCTTGCCGCACCCCGGGGGGCCCACCAGGAGGACGTGGTGGCGCCCGGGTCCGGCGGCGCTCTCCCTTCCAAGGGTCACGATTCTCTCCAGGATCTTCCTGTTCCGGACCAGGAGATCCGAGAGGAGCCGGGAAGGCGTATAGGAAGGCTGGGTCAGGGGAAGTTCCGGGTTTTCCATGCTAGAGGTCCCTCGCCAGGCGCCACCAGCGCCGGATCATGGGAAAGAGGAAGGTGTATACGCCCCTTTTCCCGGTTACGTAATGGTCCCGGGCCAGGTCGGCGAGCATGGTCCGGACCTCCTCGGGGTCCGGGGGATCGGGGGTCGCCTGGAGAAGGGTCGCCAGCTCGTCGAAGGAGACTCCGCCGGGGCGGACGGCCAGGGTGTCCAGGATTTCCAGGGCCAAGGGTTCCCGATCACCGTAATACACGCGCAGCCTCTCCCTGTAGTGGCCCATGTGCCAGGGATCGGTGGGATGGGTCAGGTTCTCCTCGATGAGGGCTTCCACGTCCGCCGGTCCCACGGGGCCCGGGCGGGCGGCCAGGCGGTCCACCAGGTGGTGGATGTAGAAGGGAACCCCGTCCACCCCCCGGGCCACGGCCAGGGCGGTTCCCCGGGGATCGGAGCACCGGATTTCCTCCCCTTCCAGGAGGGCCAGGGCCAGTCCGGCGGCGTCGGCTTCTTCCAGGGGGGGGACCTCCAGGACATACATGTCGTTGGTGGGGGCGTGGCTCAGGTCCCCCCGGAGGGAGGAGAGCACGTGGTGGAGCCCGATGGATCCGGTGAAGACCATGCGGATCTCCGGAAGGGACTGGCGGAGGGCCCGCAGGTTGTCCAGGAGATCCACGGCCTGGGCCTCCCCCTCCCGGGCGCGGATGTTCTGGAGCATGTAGGGGATCTCGTCCCAGAAGAGGACCAGCCTGTCCTCCTGCTGGGTCACCAGGTCCCTCAAGGTGGCCTCCAGGAGGAGCTTCCAGTTGGGGGCCAGTTCCTGGGGGAACTTGACCTTTCCAAGCTGGACTCCCCGGAGCTTCTGGGCGAGCCTCCGGGCCTTTCCGGCCATCTTCCCGAGCCGGCTCAGGTGGCGCTCCACGTCCCTGAAGACGGTCTCCACGAATTCCAGGGGGGTCTTCACCCCTTCCAGGTCCCGGTAGAGAGCCAGGAAGCCCGGCCTGGGGCGGGCGGTCATCTTCTTGATGAGACAGCTTTTTCCCATGCGCCTCTCGGCCTGGAGGACCAGGCTCTGCCGCTCCAGGATCCGCCAGATCCGCCGGATCAGGTCGTCCCGGCCCACCACCTCTTCGGGAGGGATCTCGCCGCCCGGGTTGGCTCTCATGGGAATCCTTTCTTACGTGGATGTCGACTTACGATGGATTCATCTTACGTTGAGTTCGGCGCAAGTCAACCCCGCCGCCCTTCTCCGCCGCCCAGCCTCCAGGCCAGGCCCGACCAGCGTTGCCCCGTCTCGGCCCTCTTCAAGGCGAGTTCCAGGGCTTTCCTGGAGCCCACCAGGACCACCAGCCGCCGGCCCCGGGTCACGGCGGTGTAGAGGAGGTTGCGGCGAAGCATCATGTAGTGCTGGGTCGTAAGGGGGACCACCACGGCGGGAAACTCGGAACCCTGGGAGCGGTGCACGCTCACGGCGAAGGCGGGAATGACCTGGTCCAGGTCGTTCCTGGAACAAGGAACCAGCCGGTCGTCGAACCGGATCAGCATGGACCTCTCCTGGGGATTCACCTGGACCACCCGGCCCACGTCGCCGTTGAAGAGTTCCCGGTCGTAGTCGTTGCGCACCTGGAGAACCTTGTCTCCCTTGCGGAAGGTGAAGGCCCCCCGTTTCAGCTCGGGGCCCGGGGGGACGAGGCGGGCCTGGAGTTCCTGGTTGAGCCGGTCCGCCCCGGCCTCCCCGCGGTACATGGGGGCCAGGACCTGGACGTCCTCCACCGGGTCCAGGCCGAAGGCGGCGGGGATCCTCTCGGTCACCACCTTGAGGATGGTCCCGAGGGTCCGGGAGGGGTCTTCCTCCCGGATGAAGAAGAAATCCCCCTTGGGATCGTTTCCGGTCTCTGGGAATTCCCCCCGGAGAATGCGGTGGGCGTTCTCCACGATCCGCGATCTCTCACCCTGGCGGAAGATCCGGGTGAGCCGGGTCACGGGGATCATCCCGCAGGAGACCAGGTCGCCGAGCACGTTCCCGGGGCCCACGCTCGGGAGCTGGTCGGCGTCTCCCACGAGAAGGACCCGGGTGTCCGGGCCCAGGGCCTGGAAGAGCTGGGCCGCGAGCTGGACGTCCAGCATGGAGACCTCGTCCACCACCAGGAGATCCGCCTCGATGGGGTTTCCCCGGTGGTGTTCGAAGTTGCGTTTGTGCGGGTTGTAGCCCAGGAGCTTGTGGATGGTGGAGGCCGGCCTGCCGGTGACTTCCGCGAGCCTCCGGGCGGCCCTTCCCGTGGGGGCGCAGAGCCTTACTTTCTCCCCGGCCCTCTCCAGGGCCCGGACCAGGACCAGTACCAGGGTGGTCTTGCCCACCCCGGGGCCTCCCGTGAGGATGGAGATGGGTTCCTCCAGGGCGTATTGGAGGCAACGCCTCTGTTCCTCCTCCAGGAGAAGGCCGCTGGCCCGGGCCTCCTCCTGGAGGGCGCTGCGGGCCTCATCCGGAAACCGGCTCCGGGGCCTCCTGGCCTGGAGGCGGCGGATCGCCCCGGCCAGGCCCGCCTCGGAGCGGGCCAGGAGGGAAGGGTAGACGGCCGGGCCCACCTCCTCGGGGCAGGGCCCCTGGAGGAGCTGGACCTCGCCGGCGGCGGCCAGGCTCTCCAGGGATCCTTCCACCAGCTCCGGGTCCAGGCCGAGAAGGGCGGCGGCGTTTTCTATGAGGACGCTTCTCGGGAGGAAGGAGTGTCCTTCCTCGGCGGCGGTTCTCAAGGTGTGGAGGAGCCCCGCCTGGATCCGGTGGGGACTCTCGGGAGGAATCCCCATGGAGCGGGCCATCCGGTCGGCCGTGGCGAATCCCAGGCCGAAGACGTCCCGGACGAGGCGGAAAGGGTTGTCCCGGATGGCGGCGACCGTGTTGGGGCCGTAGGCCTCGTAGACCTTCCGGGAGAGGGCTTCCCCAAGACCCAGCCCGCGCAGGAAGACCAGGGCTTCCCTGCTTTCCCGGTGGGCCTGGAGGGCCGAGGCCACCGAGGCGGCCTTGGATTTTCCGATCCCCGGGACCTGGAGAAGGGCCTTGGGATCTTCCTCGATGATCTGGAGCGCCCTTTCTCCCAGGGCTTCCACGATCCGCTCGGCCAGCTTGGGCCCCACCCCCTGGACCGCGCCGGAGGAAAGGTACCGGACCAGGCCGGCCTTGCTGGAAGGAGGGAGGACCTGGGCCTCCCGGGCTTTGAACTGGCGGCCGTGGCGTGGATGGACCACCCAGGTTCCCTTGACCCGAAGCTCCATGCCTTCCTCCAGGGGGGGGAGGACGCCCACGACTGTCACGGGCCTCCCTCCCGCCATGGGCTTGAGGCGCACCACCCGCCAGGTGAATCCTTCCTCCCCGGGATAGACCAGGGACTCCACGCTCCCCTGGATCTCCTCCAGGCTCTCCCCTTTTTGGGCGCTTCGATTCAAGGGTGGTTGAGCTTTTCGCGATGAGTGCCTATGATACCCGCCCTTTTTGGGGCGAGGCCGAGGGCCAAGACGTCACTGTAACGAAAATTCCGGACCGAGAGGAGTGACCCTCACCACATGATTCGAGTGCAGCTTAGACCTGGGGAATCCCTGGAGTCCGCTCTCAAGCGGTTCAAGAGGCAGTGCAACTATGCCGGGATCTTCCGGCTGGCGAAGCGGGCCTCCTACTACGAGAAGCCCAGCGAGAGAAGGCGCCGGGAGGAACGGGAGCGGCAGCGCAACATCCTGAGGAGCATGCGCAAGGCCCTGAAAGCCCAGGAGCGCTCCAAGGCCAGGGCCCGCCTCCGCCGTTACTGATCCCGCCTTCCCTTCCGGTCAGCCGGAGTCCGGGCGAAATCTTGGGCTTCCCTTCCGGGGAGCCTCGAGCTGGATGAGCCATGTTGCCCCGTGTCCCTGGTGACCCGCCGCGGGATCTTTCCCGCCCGCCCGACCGCCTGAGGGTTCCCGTGGGGCCCGGCCAGGGGGGCATGCGCCTGGACCATTTCTTGAGGGACGTCCTCTTCTGGCGCTCCCGTTCTTCCATCCGGAGGCTCATCGAAAAGGGAGCCGTCCTGGTGGGGGAGGGCCGGAAGGCGCGCCCGAGCCTCAAGGTCCGCCAAGGGGAAGTGGTGACCATTCTTCTCCCCCCGAGGCCCGCGGCGGAGGTTTCTTCCGAACCCCTTCCCCAGGTGCCCATCCTCTACGAAGACCCCTATCTCCTGGCTGTGGACAAGCCCGCAGGCCTGGCGGTCCACCCTTCCGGGAGGCAGGTGGAGGGGACCTTGATCGGGATCCTCCACGCCCGTTATCCGGCCCGTTCCGAGGAGGAAGGGCCCCTGCCCAGGCTTTGCCACAGGCTGGACAAGGAAACTTCAGGGGTTCTCCTGGTCTCCAAGGACGAGAGGACCCGGGGGCAGCTGGGCCGGCAGTTCGAAGAAAGAAAGGTGGTCAAGACCTACCTGGCCGTAGTGGAGGGCGCCCCCGACAGGACGGAAGGGATCATCGATCTCCCCTTGGCGCCGGACCCCAAGTCCCCCATCCGCCTCAAGATGGAAGCCCGCCGGGACGGGAGGGGCCGACCGGCTCTCACACGGTTCAAAGTATTGGAGCGGGGGGAGCGGTTTTCTCTCCTGGAGGTGCGGCCCGCCACGGGCCGCCAGCACCAGATCCGGGTCCACCTGGCCGCCCTGGGCCACCCCGTCGTGGGGGACAAGATCTACGGGCCCGAGGAAAGTCTCTTCCTGCGCGCCCTGGAAGGGGAACTCACCCCCGAGGAGAAGGAACGGCTGGTCCTGCCCCGCCACGCACTCCACGCGTGGAAACTCCGTTTCCATCATCCCGTCGAGGGAAAAGAGATGGAAATCACCGCCCCCCTGCCCGCGGACATGGCGGGGCTCATGGGACTCAATCCCTGAGGGCGGAATTGCTCTCCAGGATCCGCTTCAGGAAGGCCTTGGTCTTGGGTGTGAGATCTACGAATTCCAGCCCCAAGTCCCAACCGCCCTGGCTGGAAGGCATGGAATGGCGGACTTTGCCCGCGAAGGTCATGATCTCTTCCTCGAATCCCACGTCCAGGATCACCCTGGTCCCCTTGCCCACCCGGTAGGGAGAACGAATCTTGCAGCCCCCAAGGCTCAGGTCCAGCATGAGACAAAACCCCTGGTCGTTCACAACGGAACCGTTGTGGAGCACTTTCAGGGCTGCATACCTGAGTTCGGGAAATCGCAAGTGCTTTCTTTGATTGGAGTTTCCCATGGGCTTTCTGGTCCCCTTACGCAGGTCAACTCCATATTTCGGAAGATGGACTGCGGCGGTTGAAGCTTTTGGAGACTTTTTCGTGAGGGAGGGAGGCCCGCGGAAGAACGGTAGAAAGGGAAATTCAGGGTCGAAAGGTGCACCCTCCCGGTTCCTGGCCGGGGTCCGGACCAGACCTGGTCGCCTGGATCAATCCGAGTCGGGATCTTCGCTGGGAGGGATTTCCTGGGGAGCCTTGGGGAACAGGGGGGTCACCAGCCTGTAGCGATCCGTGCCATAGAAGAGCACGTCGCTCTTCCTTGGGTCGCCCTGGGCCCTGTTGCCCTTGGCCTGGATAGAACGCTCTCTCCGCGCCTCCCTGGAGGCCACGCCCGACGGGGTCGATCCTTGTAGATCCTTCCGCTTGATCATGGGGCACCGGAGGAAAGAAAAAAGCATTATAGGACGGCCTGGGCTGGTGGAAACCCCCCTCCCGGCCGGGAGATCCCTGGGGATTCAGATGCCTTTGCGGATCCACCGGTCCAGGAGGGAAAACCAGGGACGTCCCTTTTCCTTCCATTCCTGGGAACGGGCCCCCAGCCAGGTTCCCAGGGCCTCCGCCGGGGCGTACCACCGGGCCCACCTCTCCCACCGGGCCCGCTCCGCCTGGGGGAGAGGAAGTTCCGCCAGGAGGCGGTGGTACTCCCTTCTCTGGACCTCCGCCCCCCTCATGGCGTCCTGGAAGGTCGGCAGGAGAACCAGGGAAAAGAGTTCCCGCAGGTTCTGGTGGTCGCAATAGAGACGCTTGAATTCCGCCCAGGGGCTCCTCTGGTGGGAGTGGATGACCGTGGCTTCGGGTTGAAAAAAGAGACGGTAACCCGCCAGAAGAACCCGCTTGGCCCAGGCCAGATCCTCCCCGAAGGGCCTGGGGCCGAAGGGGTGCTCCTCCCATACCCTTCTCCGGACCGCCGAGGCGACATTGTCGAAGGAGCACCTTTCCAACCGCTCCCAGGGCGTGAGTTCCTGGAATTCCCGGGGCGTAAGGCCCTCCTGGAGACGGGGGGAATTCCGGCCTGCGGCCCACCGCTCCAGGCGCGCCCGCAAGACCGGATTCCCTCCCGGCCTGGGAACCTGCCTTCCATAGACGCCCGCGATCCTGGGATCGGCGGCGAAGGGAGCCGAGAGGGCTTCCAGGAACCCGGGCCCGGCGGGCAGGGCGTCCTGGACGAGAAGGACCACGATTTCCCCGCTGGTGAGGGAGAGAGCCAGGTCCCGGGTGGCGCCGTGGTCGAATTCCTCTTTGGGAATCGAGCATACCTGGAATCCGGCTCCTTCCAGGAGTTCCCTGGTTCCGTCGGTGGAACCGGAATCGACGGCCACTTTCTCATGGAGGGGAAGAGTCTGGTCTTGCAGGGCCCGGAGCAGGCCCGGGAGAAACCGGGCCCCGTTCAGGGTGGGAAGAACCAGGGAGACCGGGGGAAGAGGGTCGCTCATGGAGAAGAGAAAAGGGGGAAAGAAGAAAAAAAGTCCACTTCTTCTTGAAACCTGGGCGGTGGGATGGGCTTACTAAC
>CAYQBW010000021.1:0-12929 GCA_964415725.1 uncultured Planctomycetia bacterium | reverse complement strand
CTTTTCTCCTTGTCCTTGGAGCGGACCGCGGCCAGGAGCTGGAAGTGGCCGAGAAAGCTCAGGTTCTTGGCCGAGGGATCGGCCTGGGCGGCCTTGGCGCACCACCTCGCCGCCCCTTCCGGGTCGCCCAGCCGGTTGGCCAGGACCCCCAGGTTGCGGAAGGCCAGGGTGTAGTCGGCCCGGATCGAGAGGGCCTTCTTGAAGAGCTTTTCCGCGAGAGGGAATTTGCCGAGCTTGTAGCAGCAGACCCCCATGTCGTTCCAGACGGCGGGCGAGCCGGGGATCCCCTTGGCCGCCTTGGCGTAGAGGAGAAGCGCCTTGGCGGGTTCCCCTTTCTGGAGGAGCCGGTAGGCCCGGGCGGCCAGGGCGATCGCGTCTTCGGCAGCCTTTCCGCCGGCCTGGTTCCTTCCGGTCCTGTAGCGGTCCTCCGGTTTTTTCGAAAGCCCCGCGGGCCGGCCGAGGGCGGTCTTGATCCGGAAGACGTAAGGGGCGGTCTGGAGGAACTTCATGCCGCCCTCCATCTCCATCTCCAGGGTATACGTGCCTTTCTTCAGGCTGTATTTCGCCGGGAAATAGATACGCCGGTCCTTGGTGATCTCCTTGCCCGCGCCGTCGAAGAGGTGTCCCACTAAGGAGAAGTGCTCCTTGGGGGCCTTCAGGATCTCGAAGGTGACCTCCTGGTCCCGGTCCAGGGTGAACCTGTAGAAGTCCCGGTCCTCCGCCGGGAGGAGAAGGGCCGTAAGCGGCGTGTCCGCCGGGACGGGCCTGGCCGTATCGAGCGAGTCGTTGGGCTCCAGGGGGTCGGCCTTCAAGGGCAGGAAGGCGAAGTGGAGGACCGCCGGGGCCCGGCGCTGGTCGTCCTTTTGGCATTCCAGCCCGAGATTTACGAAGGCTTCCTTTTCGATCCGGACCGCCCGGGGAAGTTGTGCGTGGGGAAGGACGCTTTCGTTCTTGGCGTTCACGACGTCGCAGACGACGGCGGCGGGCATGGGGTCTTCGGAAGAGATGATCACGAAGCCGGGCTCCTTGGAGACCAGGTGGAAGTAATCGGAGCCCCGGGTCTCGAACCGGGTGGCGATATACGAAGGCACGTGGACCTCCGTCGCCTCGGTGATGTGATCGTTGGGCTCTGTCTTGTCCAGGTCCTCCTGGAGCCGGAGGTCCACGGTGTAGGGCTTTGTGTCGAAGCCCTCTTCCTCGCCCCAGATCTCCAGGTCGTAGACCCCGGCGGGAAGCCACTTCAGACAGTCCAGGGGGCCGCTGTAGAACTCGTCCCCCTCCTGGTTCTCCAGGGTGGCCCGGATGCCCACGGGACAGTGTTCGCCGCCCACCTTCGGTCCCCCCCGGATCTCCAGGTAGGCCGGTTTCTTCAGCTCGAAGCGGTAGTGATCCTTGTCCCTGGGGCCGCAGATCCCGAAGGTGAGATGGGCGGGGAATACCAGGGTCCGGGCGGTCTCCTTGGTGTCGTTGGGCTCCCCCTGGTCGAACTCGGGGATGAATTCCACCTGGAGCTTCGCGGCCTTCCGCGCAAGGCCCCGGACCCCGGCGGCGAAATCCACGTACCAGGTCCCGGGCGTGACCCGGAGGACGGGAGGAGTCCCGGTCTCCTTGTAGGAGGGGGAAAAGAACCGGGTCTCCACGTGGGTCCCCCTTGGGGGCTTGAGAACGCGGGCGACCAGGTAGCCTGTCTTCTCCACGCGGATCTTCCGGAATTCGTGGCGCTTCTTCCTGTAGAAGAGGCAGGTGAAGGGCGGCCCCGGTTTCAGGCTCTTGGCCGTCAGGATGGACCGGCCGTCGGCCAGGGCGGCCACGGTGAGGGTGACGCCGGCCTTGGCGTCATAGGGATAGAGGGTCCCGGCGGGGGGATACTGGGAGAGGACGACCCGGTTCAGCGTGGGGTGCTCCCTGGTCTCGATCTTTACCTTGTGAAGGTAATGCTCATTGAGAATATGGACGGCCCGGCGGAAGTTCCTGCCCACCACCTTGGGGACTTTTACTTTCGTCCCCTTGGCGGGTTCCAGGATGTAGGCGAAGATGGAGTGGGCGGCGTCGATCTTCGTCCGGGGCTTGGGGTCCTGGCGGTACACCTTGAACCACTTGGATGTGTCCTTGTCCCTGGTCCTGTGGACCTGGATCCGCAGATGCTTCCGGAAGCGGTCGGGGAACCTGCCCGCCGCGGCGGCCTCGGTGAGGCCCTCCAGATCCGGCATTATCATGGTGTAGGGGCAGAAATAGACGAGGCGCACATTCGACCCGAACAGGACCTTGGTTCCCTTCGCGGGCGATTGTTTCTCCACTTTGTATTTCCGGAATGGAACATAGAAGATTTCAGTATATCGAGGTTCGGGGGAACCCCAGAGGCCGTTGCGGTGCAGCCGGGACTTGGCCTCTTCCAGGGTGAGGCCGGTCACGGAGGGAACGGTTACGAGGGGGGTTTTCCTTTCGATCTTGACGGTGAGTTCCCCGGGAACGCCCCGGAGGCCGAGCAGGTTCGCTTTCAGGGGAAGATGGTATGTGCCCGGCTTGCTTTCCCGCCATTGGGCGACGCCCAGAAAGGCCGAGGAGTGGGGATCCTTGTCCCAGACCCGGAAGACCAACCAGGGGGCGCCTTCCTTCAGTTTTTCCTTCAACGTGCAGGTGTAGTTCCATGCGGGCGAAGTGGAGTCCTGCACCACGGGCGTTTGCCCGATCTTGATAAAAGCCAGTTTGAAAATGCCCCCCGGAAATATGGACTGCCTCTGGACGACTGTCACGTAGGGGTCGGAAGTCTTCCGGCGGGGAAGAGGATCCATGTCCCTCAGGCCCTTGGCCCCGACGACCGTGACGGTCCAGGTCACCGCCGGGTTCTGGACCAACTGATTCCCACCTTTTTGTCCCGGGAGAACCCCGGAAAAGAGGAAAGATAGGAAGAAAAAGAGAACGGTTTCAGGGTTGATCTTCATGAAAGGACCTTCGGGAAAGGGGAGGCGGATTCTTTACGGAGAGAGAAAAAAAGAGGCGGAAACAGGAATCCGGAGGCGCCGGTCAGCCTCTTTCCAGGCCCGCTCTCCAGGCGCGCAGCGCCCTCTCCGCGGCGGCGGCGAGCCAGGTTTCGGCCTTTTTTCGGGCCTCTTCCAAGGAGGCCGGGCCGGGACAGAGGGAGAAGGCCGAGGTGAGGCCTTGCTCGAAGAGGGCCTCGTGGCCCGGGGCCAGCTCCCCGGCGAAGGCGAAGACCGGGACCCCGGCCTTCCGGGCCAGGCGGATCACCCCTTGGGGGGCTTTGCCCATGGAGGTCTGGGCGTCCAGCCGGCCCTCGCCGGTGAGGGCCAGCCGGGCGGCCTTCACCTTTTCCTCCAGTCCCACCGCCCGGGCCACCAGCTCGAACCCCGGCTCCAGGGAGGCCCCGAGAAACCCGGCCAGGCCCGCCCCGAGTCCTCCCGCGGCGCCCGCGCCGGGAAGGTCCGCCACGTCCCGGCCGAGCTGGTCCCGGAGGACCCCGGCAAGGCGCCGGAGGCCTTTCTCCAGGATTTCCACATCTTTGGGAGAAGCGCCCTTCTGGGGCGCGAAGACCCGGGCTGCGCCCTTTTCTCCCAGGAGTGGGTTCGATACGTCGCAGGCGCCGAGGATCCGGGCTCCTTCCAGGGCGGGGTGGCGGCGGGAGGAGTCGACCCTTGCCAAGGAGATTAGGGCTCCGCCTCCCGGGGGAAGCTCCCGCCCTTGCTTGTCCAGGAGAGAGAATCCCAGGGCCCGGGCCATCCCCGCCCCGCCGTCGCAAGTGGCGCTTCCTCCCAGGCCCACGACGATTTCGCGCGCCCCCGCCTCCAGGGCCTGGCGGATCAACTCCCCCGTGCCGAAGGTGGAGGCCCGGAGAACGTCCCGCCTCTCCGGGGGAACCAGGGGAAGCCCCGAGGCGGCGGCCATTTCCACCACCGCCGTCTTTCCGTCTTCCAGGAGGCCGAAAAAGGCTTCCACCGGCTCTCCCAGGGGTCCCTGGACCCGGGCGGAGACTTTCTTGCCCCCCAGTGAGGTGAGAAGGGCCTCCACCGTTCCCTCGCCCCCGTCGGCAAGGGGAACCTCCAGGACCTCTTCTTCCGGGAAGACGCGCCGGACCCCCTCGGCCAGGGCCCGGGCCGCCCGGGCCGCGGAAAGGGATCCTTTGAAGGAATCGGGCGCCGCCAGGATCAAGACCGCCTCTCCTTTGGACAGATGGGTTTCACCCCGGGACAGGGGAACCTTACCAGGAGGGCCGGGGCGGGGCATGCCCCTTGCGGGTAGGGCCTTCCCTTCCTACCATCGGTTTCCTGGAATGTAATTCCGCAAAGCCGATTTTCAGACTTTTTCATCTCTTTTTCCGGTATTGAAGAGGCCCGCCATGAGATCACGCCTTCTTTTCTTTGCAGGATTCCTGCTCTCTCTCGCGGCCGGCGCGGCGCAGGCCCAGGTCCAGGACATCTATCACCCTAAAGTCTACCGAAACATCGAGGGCCCGGAAAAGTCGGCGGCCCCCTTCGGCGCCAGGTCCTCCTCCAAGGCGGGGCGGATGTTCCACTGGCAACAGATCCTGGACAACCTCTCCTCCAAGCAGATCGTAATCCGGAACATCGGGATCCGGCGGGACGGAACCGCCTCCTACGACTGGAGGTGGTACAACGTGGAGATGGAGATCGTCTTCTCCACATCTCCCCACTACTCCTCCGCCGCGAGCCCCTACTTCGCGGCCAATACGGGAAAAGACGCCGTGGTCATGCTGTCGCGGACCAAGGTCTTCTTCCCGGCGAGCTTCCAGAACGGAACCCTGCCGGAGCCGGCGGAGTACTTCCTCCCCTGCGGCTGAGGCAAGAGTTTTACGCTGGCCGGCGGCCGGTCCCTCACGGTTGACTTCAAGGTCTACGACAACGACGCCTACACGAAAAACGGCGAGCCTCTCTACTTCGACGCCGTCTCCCCCGCCAGGGTTTCTCCGTCCGTGGAGTTCGGAACCGGATGCTTCGCCCCCCGCCGGCACGTCTCCTTCCGCGGATCCATGGGGTTTACCTGGACTTCCTCCGGGAACCCTGGCTTCCGGTTGGAAGGAAATTGCTCGGGAGGGCCCATGTGGGGGAGTCCCGCCTTCGCGCTCCTGGGGACGAGGAAACTGGCCAAGCCCCTTCCACTCTACCCGGCGGAATGCAGGCTCTACCTGGACCCGGCGGCCATGCTCATCCTCGGGCCCTGGAGCCTGGATTACAAGGGAAGCCTCACTCTCGGCGGGCCCAAGTCCATGGGGTTCCTGCCCTCGGATCCCTCTCTTTCGGGGGCTCGTTTCTACGGCCAGTTCGCGGCGGTGGGCGGCGATCCATGGAACCGGGGGATCTACCTCTCCAACGGAATCCACATGCAGATCCCCTACATGTGGGCCAAGGGAACGGGACCCGATACGGCCACCATCGTCGCTTCCGGCGCAGGGGCCCTCACCGCCGCCCGGGGCGTGGTGAAGAAGAACTTCGGCCTGGTCTTCATCCTGTCTCCCTGAAGATTCGCCCGCGGAACCCGGGTGGAGGGAGTTCCCGGCCCCTTGTGAGAGGGTTAACATGATCTTTTTTCCGCCGCCCGGCCGGCCGGGCCGGGGCTGAATCGGGCGGGAAATGCCTTGGGAAACCTTCCACCGGAAAGGAGAAGAAGAATGACCAGGAAATCCGCCCGGGCCGCGGGACTCTCCCTCTTTCTGGGTTTTCTCCCTGCGGTATCCGCCCAGAAGCCCTATCTCGTCAAGGACATCGGGACTATTCCGGTGAAAAACCGGTCCTCCGCCCCCAAGGACATGGTCGTCCTGGGAGGGGCGGTTTTTTTCAGCGCCTCCACGGCGAAGCTGGGGCGGGAGCTCTACATGAGCCTGGGGGCCCCCGGAACGGCAAGGCTCGTCAAGGACATCCGGCCCGGAAAGATCTCCTCCGATCCCCGGGACTTCGTGGTTTTTGGAGGCCGTGTCTTCTTCACGGCCGACGACGGCCGGGCCGGGAGGGAGCTCTGGAAGAGCGACGGCACGCCTGCGGGCACCGTCATGGTCAAGGACCTGGCGCCCGGGCCCGCCGGGGGCGGGCTCCAATTTCTTACGGTAATGGGAAAATACATCTACTTCACGGCTCTCCTTCCCTCCGGGGGGACGGCCCTTTGGCGGAGCGACGGCACGGCGGCGGGCACGGTCCCGGTGAAGTCCTTCCCCAAGTGGAATCCTTCCTCCTGGTTCACGGAGATGCGGGCGGCCGGGAGCAGGCTTTTCCTTTCCGGCCAGGGGAATACGTCCGGCGCCGAGCTCTGGGTGAGCGACGGCACGGCCAAGGGAACGGTCATGCTCAAGGACATCAACCCGGGGCCGGGGTCGGGACTTCCGAAGAGTCTCACCCCCCTGGGGAACCTCCTCTTCTTCACGGCCGACGACGGGGGAGCGGGCCGGGAACTCTGGGTGAGCGACGGGACCCCGGCGGGGACCAGGAGGGTGGCCGACTTGAACCCGGGAAAGGCGGGGTCCTCCATCGAGGAGATTTTCCCGTGGAAAAAGGAGGTCTATTTCGGCGCCTGGACCCCCAAGGCGGGAAAGGAACTCTGGAAGAGCGACGGCACGCCGGCGGGGACGGTGATGGTCAAGGACATCCGGCCCGGCTCCGGCTCGTCGAAGCCGGGCGTATTCATGCCTTTCGGGAAGGCCCTCTTTTTCGCCGCCGATGACGGGACCCTGGGAGGCGAACTCTGGCGGACGGACGGCACGGCCGCCGGAACCCGCCTGGTCAAGGACATCTCTCCCGGTCCCGGGTGGAGCTCCCTCAGCCGGGGGGCCCCAGCCGGGAAGGTCCTGGTCTTCGGAGCCTTTCACCCGGCCTTCGGCCGCGAGGTCTGGGCCACGGACGGGACCTCCGCCGGAACGCGGCTCCTCAAGGACGTGTTCCCGGGAACCTCCTGGAGCGACCCTTACGGGTTTGCCGGCGGTTCCGCCGGGAGGGTGTTCTTCGCGGCCCGGGACCCGGTCCACGGGATGGAGCTCCGGTCCACCGACGGGACTTCCGGTGGAACGAAACTCCTCGCCGACATCGAACATCCCCCGGCGGGGGCCACCTACTCCGCTCCTCCCTCGGACGCCTTCGCCGGGGCGGAAACCCTCCTCTTCGGACCCTACAAGGGGAAGGCTTTCAACGACCTCTGGCGGAGCGACGGGACGGCCCGCGGAACCTTCCTCCTGGCGAAGGTCGGGGTGGGCCGCAAACCCTTCCTCTCCACGTCGGCCCTCACCTTCCGGGGCCGGACCTTCTTCGCCGCCTCCGACGCCCTTCACGGGGTGGAACTCCGGGAGACCGACGGGACGCGGAAGGGCACGAAACTTTTCATGGACCTCTTTCCGGGCCCCGCGGGCTCCTATCCCTCGGTGAAGGTGGTCTTCCGGGGGGCCTTCTATTTCTTCGCCAGCCCGGGGAACAAGGGCCTGGAACTCTGGAAGAGCGACGGAACCCCGGCGGGGACGGCCCTGGTCCGGACCATCCGGCCCTTTTCTGCCGGGCCGGAACCCAACCAGGGGCGTCCCGTCGCGGTTTTCAAGAACGCCTTCTACTTCGCCGCCGACGACGGGACGCACGGCTGGGAACTCTGGCGGAGCGACGGCACGGCCAAGGGAACCTACCTCTTGAAGGACATCTTTCCCGGGAAACCCTGGGGGAATCCGCGGGAATTGACCGTCCTGGGGTCCAGGCTCTTCTTCAGGGCCAGGAACAACTACAGCTACGAGACCCTTTGGGCGAGCGACGGAACGCCTTCGGGAACCGCGCCCTTCGCGGGTTCCCCCCGGGATCCCCGGTTCTTGACGGTGATGGGAGGGAAGATCTATTTCCGGGGGAACGGAAAGAATGCCGGGGCGGAGCTTTGGGCGACCGACGGGACTCCCGGCGGGACGGTGCTGGTCAAGGACATCTACCCGGGGCCCTACGGATCTTCGATCCTGGGAATCGGCTCCCAGGGGACAAAGCTCTTCCTGTCCGCCCTGGGGCCGGGCGGATACCCGGGGCTCTGGGTGAGCGACGGGACGGCGGCCGGAACCTTCATGATCCCTCCCGCGCCTTCCAGGCACTGGTGGGCCGTGGGCGGGGACTTTTTCCCCCTGGGTTCCAGGAGGGTCCTCTTCTGGGGCAAGGACTACGACCACGGCGGGGAACTCTGGGAGAGCGATGGAACGGTATCGGGCACGAGGATGGTCATGGACATCCGCCCGGGAAAGGAATCGGGAATCCGTTACGGCTTTTCGCTCTTCGGGAGGACCCCCCTCTACGTGCCCATGGTCCGGCGGGTCTTCTTTCCCGCCGACGAGGGGGTTCACGGGAGGGAACTCTGGGCCTGGGACCCGGGAGCCGTGGCCTTCAGCATGGGCAGAGGATGCGCCGCGTCGGGTATTCCGCCGGTCCTGGGCGCCACGGACCCGGTCCTGGGGGGGCGGGTTCGGATCGCCGTGACGGGGCTTCCCCCGGGAAAGTCCGCCTTCCTGTTGCTGGGGTTCCCCGGGAAGGTCCTTCTCCTCCCGGGGGGCTGCACTCTCCGGGTGGACCCGCGGCGGGGTTTCTTTCCCGCCGCCTTCGGGGCCGGGATGACCTTCCCCATACCCAATCTTCCGGCCTTGCGGGGAACGGTGCTCTGCCTCCAGGGCCTGGTCTTTCCCTCCACGGGGCCCCTGGGAGCGGATCTCACCAACCCGGTCTATCTGGCCCCCGGACTCTGAATCCGCCTGGATCGACGGGGATTCCGGCGGTGGAATAGAGGCCATGAAGGCAAAGGTGTTCGTGACCCGCCGGATCCCCAGGGAGGGGTTGGAACTCCTGGAAGAAGGGGGCGTGGCGTTCGAGGTCTTCGGGGGGGACCGCCCCATCGGGCGGGAAGAGCTCCTGGAGGGGGTGAAGGACAAGGATGGCCTTCTCTGCCTTCTCACGGACCGGGTGGACCGGGAGGTGATGGAGGCCGCCCCCGGGCTTCGGGTGATTTCCCTCTACGCCGTGGGCTACGACAAGGTGGATCTCCGGGAGGCCACCCGTAGAGGGATCCTGGTCACCAACACGCCGGGCGTTCTCACCGACGCCACGGCGGACCTGGCCTGGGCGCTTCTTTTCGCCGCCGCCAGGCGGGTGGTGGAGGCGGATCGTTTCTTCCGATCGGGGAAATGGACCGGCTGGGGGCCCCTGCAATTCTTGGGGGCCGACATCACGGGCCGGACCCTGGGAGTGGTGGGGGCCGGGCGGATCGGAACGAACTTCGCGAAGAAGGCAAAAGGCTTCGGGATGAAGGTGCTCTATGTCCATCCCCGGAGGAACGCGGAGTTGGAAGAGGAACTGGGAGCCCGCCGGGTCTCCCTGGAGGAATTGCTGAGAGAATCGGACTTCGTCTCCCTCCACGTTCCCCTCACGGAAGAAACGAGGGGCATGATCGGCGCCGCGGAACTTTCCCTCATGAAGCCCGGGGCCGTGCTGGTCAACACTTCCCGGGGCCCCGTGGTGGACGAGAGGGCCCTGGTTGCGGCCCTGCGGGAAGGGCGGCCCGCCGCGGCCGGCCTGGACGTGTATGAAAACGAACCCCTCCCCGCGCCGGGGCTCACGGATCTTCCCAACGCGGTCTGCCTGCCCCACATCGGCAGCGCCACCGTGGGGACCCGGACGCGCATGGCCCGGATGGCCGCCAGGAACCTCCTGGACGGGCTGGAAGGAAAGGTTCCGCCCAACCTGGTGAACCCGGAAGTCCTGGAGGGTGACCGGAGGAAAGGGTAAAGGTAAGGGAACGGCCGCGGTCTTGCCCGGGCGCGGCCTTCCCCCGGGGGCTTTCCCCAAAAAAACCTTGCTCCTCTCCGGGGTTCTCTGGAAAGATTCTTCTTTCCCCGGCCTTTACGGTAGGGTTGGGCCGGGCGCTTCTCTGGACGGGTGAGGACCTTCCCGGCCCGGTTTCGGCGTTTCTGGGACCTTTCGTTTCGTAGAGGCAGCTGAATGTATTTCCACTTCTTCAACCTGGGGGTCTTCCTGCTTGTCGGGGCGGCGGCGGTCTTCGCCGTGCTCCTGGTGGGGGCCTTCCTCAGGCCCAAGCGGCCCGGGCGGGTGAAGGAGGACACCTACGAGTGCGGGATCCTTCCCGAGGGAGAGGGGTGGATCCGCTTCGACATGCGTTTCTATACGGTGGCGTTGATCTTCCTGGTCTTCGACATCGAAATCGCCTTTCTCTTCCCCTGGGCCCGGGTCTTCGAGAAGCTCGGGGCCGTGGCCCTGGTGGAGGGATTCATCTTCGTCCTGATCCTGCTGGTGGGGCTCTTCTACGTCTGGGCCGCCGGCGACCTGGCCTGGGTGAAGAGCGTGGGCGAGGAGGAACCGCCCCCCGGGAAGGAGGAGAAGGCCTGATGGGATCCCAGAACCCACCAGTCCAGCCGGCGGCGCCGGGAGTCCTGCTCACCACCCTGGACGAGGCCCTGGACTGGGCCCGCCGGGGGAGCATCTGGCCCATGACCTTCGGGCTGGCCTGCTGCGCCATCGAGATGATGTGCGCCGGGGCGCCCCACTTCGACCTGGACCGTTTCGGGGCCGGGGCTTTCCGCCCGAGCCCGCGCCAGGCGGACCTGATGATCGTGGCGGGGACGGTCACCTTCAAGATGGCCCCCGTGATCCAGCGGCTCTACGAGCAGGTTCCCGATCCCAAGTGGGTGATCGCCATGGGGGCCTGCGCCTGCCGGGGCGGGCCCTATTACCGGCACGGATACCACGTGGTGAAGGGCGTGGACCGGATCATCCCGGTGGACGTCTACCTTCCCGGGTGTCCCCCCAGGCCGGAGGCCCTCCTGGACGCCCTCATGGCCCTCCAGGCCAAGATGGACCGGATGAAGACCTTCTCGGCGGGAAAAACCGGCGGAGCAGCGGCCCCCGCCGAGACCGGCAAGGAAAAGGAGGACTGAGGGATGGCCATGGAGTTTCCCGTGATCGCCAAGCTCCTGGAAGGCCGGTTTCCGGGGGCCGTGAAAGGGGCGGTGACGGACAAGGGCGATCCCTGGGTCGAAGCGGCGGCCGATTCGGTGCCGGAGATCCTGGAATTCCTGAAAGAGGAGGAGGGGCTCAAGTTCGACCTCCTCCTCATGGTCACCGGGGTGGACAGGCCGGACGCCGAGGGGGGCGGCTCCATCGAGGTGGTCTACCACCTCCTTTCCACCACGGAAGGCCACGGGCTGGTGCTCAAGGCGGTCCTTCCCAGGGAGAACCCGGTCTGCCCCTCCGCCGTGGGGGTCTACCCGGCCGCCCTTTGGCACGAGAGGGAGACCTTCGACATGCTGGGCGTCGAGTTTACGGGCCACCCCGATCTCCGGCGGATCCTCTGCCCCGAGGACTGGGTGGGCCATCCTCTCCGCAAGGACTACGAATACCCCGAGGAATACGGCGGGATCTCCGCGAAATGAGCGCCATGGAAGGCATGGAAAAGATCGACCCGGGCGGAACGGAGGCCGTGGCGGACGTCCGCACCCAGGAGATGTTCATCAACATGGGGCCCCAGCACCCCTCCACCCACGGGGTGCTCCGGGTCCTGCTCACCGCCGACGGGGAGGTGATCGCTTCTGCGAAACCGTATGTGGGCTACATCCACAGGTGCGCGGAGAAGATCGGCGAGACCCTCACGCTGGAGCAGTTCACGCCCTACACCGATCGCTACGACTACCTCTCGGCCATGAACAACAACCTGGGCTACTGCATGGCCGTGGAAAAACTCTGCGGGATCGAGGTGCCCGAGCGGGCCCAGTACATCCGGGTGATCGTGGCGGAACTGAACAGGATCGCCTCCCACCTGGTGGCCTTCGGGACCTACGGCCTGGATCTCGGCGCCTTCACCCCCTTCTGCTACGCCTTCCGCGACAGGGAGTGGATCCTCTCCCTCTTCGAGCGCCTCTGCGGGGCCCGGCTCACTTACAACTACGTCTGCATCGGCGGGGTGCGCCACGACCTGCCCGAGGGCTTCCTCGAGGGGACCAGGAACTTCTGCGACCACATGGAGAAGACCTGGAAGGAATACGACACCCTGCTCACCCGAAACGCCATCTTCATCCGCCGCACCGCGGGGATCGGGGTGGTCCCGCCCGACCAGGCCCGGGCCTGGGGGTTCACCGGTCCCTGCCTGCGCGGTTCGGGGGTGGCCTACGACGTCCGCCGCGCCCGGCCCTACCTGGTCTACGACAAGCTGGATTTCAACATCCCCGTGGGACGCGGGGAGGTGGGCGTCCAGGGTGATTGCTGGGACAGGTATTACGTCCGGATGCTCGAGATCCTGGAGTCCATCAAGATCGTGCGCCAGTGCCTGGACGTGCTTCCCGGCGGGGAGGTGAAGGCCAAGGTCTCCAAGGCCCTCAAGGCCCCCGAGAAGGAGGTCTACCTGGGCGTGGAGAACCCCAGGGGCGAGCTGGGGCACTACATCGTGGGCGGCGGGGGCAAGAACGCCTACCGGATGCGGATCCGGGGGCCCTCCTTCGCCAACCTGACCATCCTGGGAAAGCTTCTCGAGGGGGCCATGATCGCCGACGCCGTGGCCATCATCGGCTCCCTGGACATCGTTCTCGGGGAGGTGGACCGGTGACGGCTCTTCTTTGCGAGGCCACGGGGCTCTTCGCGCCCTGGGCGGGGGGAAGCTGGATCGGCTGGATCTTCTTCGCCCTCGTGGCGGGGGGGATCGCCTTCTCCATCATCGGCGGCCTGGCGTATATCCTGGTCTGGGCCGAGCGGAGGGGCGCGGGGCGGATCCAGCACAGGCGGGGCCCCAACCGGGTGGGGCCCTGGGGCCTTCTTCAGTCCCTTGCGGACACGCTCAAGCTTCTCTCCAAGGAGGACCTGGTCCCGAGGGCGGCCGATGCGGTCCTCTTCGTCCTTGCCCCGGCGGTTGTGATGGCCTCGGCCCTGGGGGCCTTTACGGCCCTTCCCTTCTCCCGGGAC
>CAYQBW010000020.1:9918-13023 GCA_964415725.1 uncultured Planctomycetia bacterium | reverse complement strand
GCGAGGGGCTGGCCCGGGCCGGGGCCAAGGTGGCCGTCCTGGACATCGCCGCCGACGCGGCGAAGGAGAGGGCCCAGGCGATCCGGGACATGGGCGGGACGGCCCTGGCCGTGGAGGCGGACGTCCTGGAGAGGGCGAGCCTGGAGGAGGCGGCCGCCCGGATCGAGGCGGAGCTTGGGCCCGTGGACTGCCTGATCAACGGCGCCGGCGGCAACCATCCCAGGGCCACCACCTCGGCGGAGCTTCCCTTCTTCGATCTCCCTTCCGAAGCGGTGGAGAAGGTCTTCGGCCTCAACTTCGCCGGGACCTTCTACGCGAGCCAGGTCTTCGGGAAGGGCATGGCCCAGCGGAAGAAAGGGGTGATCCTGAACATCTCCTCCATGGCCGCTCTTCGGGCCCTGACCCGGGTTCCGGTCTACTCGGCCGCCAAGGGAGCGGTGAGCAATTTCACCCAGTGGCTCGCCGTCCACATGGCCCGGGAATACTCCCCCCGGATCCGGGTCAACGCCCTGGCGCCGGGGTTTTTCGCCACCAGGCAGAACAAATTCCTTCTCTACGACGAGAAGACGGGCGATCTCACCCAACGGGGAAAAACCATCCTGGACCACACCCCCATGGGCCGGTTCGGCGAGCCTGGCGATCTTTTGGGGGCCGCCCTCTGGCTTCTCTCCCCGGCCTCCTCCTTCGTCACCGGCGTCGTCGTCCCCGTGGACGGAGGCTTTTCCGCTTTCGGCGGGGTGTGAGACCGGGACGCGGCCATGGAAGGAGAAAAGAGAGAACCCGGAAACGGGAAAGAGTGGGGCGCAGGCCGGATCCGGGCCGTCCTGGAGGAGGGGCTGGACCTGGAGGCCCTGGCGGGCCGGCGCGTTCTGGTCCTTCTTCCCGACGGGACCCGGAGCGGCCCCGTGGGAAGAGTCTTCCACGCCCTTTGCGACCTCCTCAGGGGCAGGGCCGAGGCCCTGGACTTTCTCGTGGCCCTCGGGACCCACAGGCCCATGGAGAGGGAGGCCCTGGCTGCCCACCTGGGAGTGCCCGCCGGCCAAGTGGAGGAACCTTATCCCGGGGTGCGCGTCTTCCAGCACCGGTGGGACCGGCCCGGGACCTTCCGGCGCGCGGGGATCCTCTCCGCGGGGGAGGTGGAGGAGTTGAGCGGCGGGAGGCTCTCGCTGGAGGTTCCCGTGGAGGTGAACCGGGCCGCCCTGGAGGCGGAGCAAATCCTGGTCGCCGGGCCCGTCTTTCCCCACGAGGTGGTGGGCTTCTCCGGGGGGACCAAGTATCTCTTTCCCGGAATCGGAGGGTGGAAGTTTATCGGCTTCACCCACTGGCTCGGGGCCCTGATCACGGCCAAGGAGGTGATCGGAAGAAAGGAGACTCCCGTCCGGGAGGCCATCGACCGGGCGGCGGCGTTTCTGGGCCGGCCGCTCTGGTGCGCCGCAATGGTGGTGGAGGGAGAGGAGCTGGCGGGGCTCTACGCGGGAGAGATGCGGGAGGTCTGGGAGAAGGCCGTGGAGCACTCGGCACGGCTCAACGTAGTCCGGCTCAAGAAACCGGTGAAGCGTGTTCTCTCGGTTCTGCCGCCCATGTACGACGAACTCTGGACGGGGGCCAAGGGGATGTACAAGGTGGAGCCCGTCGTGGAGAAGGGGGGCGAGGTGATCCTCTACGCCCCGGGAATCCGGGAGATCTCCTTCGTCCACGGCGAGAAAATCCGCAGGATCGGATACCACGTGCGGGACTACTTCCTGGCCAGGTGGGAGGAATTCAAAGACGAACCATGGGGCGTCCTGGCCCACTCCACCCACTTGCGGGGATCCGGAACCTACGAAAACGGCGTGGAGAGGCCCAACGTGAAGGTCACCCTGGCCACGGGGATTCCCGAGGAGACCTGCCGGGCCGTGGGCCTGGACTACCTGGACCCCTCGGCCGTCGACCTGGAGGAGTGGAGAAAGCGCGCCGAAGAGGACGATTCCCTCCTCTTCGTCCCAAGGGCCGGGGAGAAACTCTACCTTTTGGAGGACGACCCCCGCGTCCAAGGAGGCAGGCCGTGAGAGAAAAGGTGGCCCCCCAGGTCCCGGCTTCCCAGGTGGAAGACCCTTTGGTGCTGGCCCTGGATCTTGGGACCTCCTCGGTCCGGGCCCTGGCCTTCGACAGGCTGGGGCGCCTGGTAGAGGGAAGCGTGGCCAGGGTCCCCCTGGAGTTCCGGTTCCTGCCGGACGGGCGGGTCGAGGCCGGGGCCGATCGGGTGGTGGAGGGGGCCTTTACGGTCCTCGACGGGTGCCTGGCCTCTCTCGGAGGGGAAGCGGGCCGGATCGGGGCCGTAGCCTCCTGTTCGCTCGTGACAAACATCCTGGGCGTGGACGAAAGGGGCCGGGCGATCACGCCGGTGAGCACCTACGCCGACACCCGGGCCGGGGCCGAGGCGGAGGAGCTGGCGGGGCTTTTGGATCCCCGAGCCTACCGGGAGAGGACGGGGTGTCTCTTCCATCCTTCCTACCTGCCGGCCCGGTTCCTCTGGTGGAAAAAACACGCCGACTGCGTCTTCCGCACGGTGAAGCGCTGGGTCTCTCTCGGGGAATACCTGCATCTGAGGCTCTTCGGGGAGGCCAAGGTTTCCTATTCGGTCGCCTCCTGGTCGGGCCTCCTGGACCGGAAACGCCTGGAGTGGGACCGGGAGACCCTGGAGATCCTTCCCATCGGCCCGGAGAACCTCTCCCCTCTTTGCGACCGGGACGATCCGGCCCGGGGCCTGAAGGGGGGATTCCGGGAGCGCTGGCCCGCCCTGGCGGAAGTCCCCTGGTTTCCCGCCCTGGGCGACGGGGCCGCGGCGAACATCGGCGCCGGGTGCCTGGGCCCGGACCGGGCGGCCCTCACCATGGGAACCTCCACGGCGGTGCGGGTGGTCCTCCCGGGGCGGGAGGCGGACCCGCCCCCAGGGCTCTGGGCCTACCTGGTGGACCGGAACCGCTCCCTCCTGGGGGGGGCCCTCACCGAGGGCGGCTCGGTCCACGCCTGGGTGAAGAGGACCTTGGCTCTTCCCGAGGACTGGGAGGAGAGGGCCGCGGCCCTTTCCCCGGGGGCTGGGGGGCTCACGGTCCTTCCCCTGCT
>CAYQBW010000020.1:0-9908 GCA_964415725.1 uncultured Planctomycetia bacterium | reverse complement strand
GGCCCCCCAGGCTTTCGGGGTGGCGGCGGGCCTCACCTTCGGGACGGGGCCCGTGGAGTTGGCCCGGGCCTTCCTGGAGGGGGTCTCGCTTCGGGCGGCCCTGGTCTACCGGGCCCTCCGGCCCTGCCTGGAAAAGAACCACCAGGTCGTGGCCGGCGGCGGGGCTCTTGGAGGTTCGCCTCTCTGGCGGCGGATCACCGCCGACTCTCTAGGGGCGCCCCTGGTCCTCTCCGGGGTCCGGGAGGCCTCGGCCCGGGGGGCGGCCCTGCTGGCCCTGGAGGCCCTGGGCGCCCTGGAGGATCTTTCCCGGGTTCCCGCCTTCCTGGGGGAGGCTCTTGAGCCCGATCCCGAGGCGGCCCGGGCCTACGAGGAAATCCTGGTCCGCCAGGAGGAGATCTACCGTAAGTTCTTCCCTCGATGGGACCGCCCCCGCTTTTTCGCCTGACCAAGAAGAGGACGATTGCCATGACCAAGTGCGACGTGGGCCTGGTGGGCCTGGCCGTGATGGGCCGGAACCTGGTTCTCAACCTGGAGGAAAAAGGGTTCCGGGTGGCCGTCTACAACCGGACGGCCTCGAAGACCGAGGCCTTCCTGGCAGGTGAGGCGAAGGGAAGGAAGATCGAGGGGGCCTTCGATCCTAAGGATTTCGCCGCCCTCCTGGAGCGGCCCCGGGTGATCCTTCTCATGGTCAAGGCAGGGGATGCTGTGGACAAGGCCATCGCCGGGCTCCTTCCCCACCTGGAAGAAGGGGACATCCTCATGGACGGGGGAAATTCCTTCTATCAGGACACCGAAAGAAGGGCCCGGGAGCTGGAAGAGAAAAGGATTCATTTTCTCGGGGTGGGGATCTCGGGCGGCGAGGAGGGGGCCCGTTACGGGCCGAGCATCATGCCCGGAGGGTCCCGGGCGGCCTGGGAGAGGGTGGAGCCCATGCTCCGGGCGGCGGCCGCCAAGGTGGAGGGCGAGCCCTGCGTGGCCTGGCTCGGCAAGGGCGGGGCGGGCCACTACGTGAAGATGGTACACAACGGCATCGAATACGGCGAGATGCAGGCTCTGGCCGAGGCCTACGATCTTTTGCGCCGGGGGCTCGGGTATTCGTTCGAAAGGATGGCCGCCCTCTTCGGGAAGTGGAACGAGGGGATCCTCTCCTCTTTTCTGGTGGAGATCACGGCGAAGATCCTGGAGAAGAAGGACCCCGAGACGGGGAAGATGCTCGTGGAGGTGATCCTGGACCGGGCGGGCCAGAAGGGCACGGGAAAGTGGACCGCCGAGGAATGCCTGGAAAGAGGCGTTCCCATGCCGGCGCTCTTCGCGGCCCTGGAGATGCGCATGCTCTCAGGGAGAAAGGAAGAACGGACAAGGGCGGCCCGGATCCTCCGGCTGGATCCGGGGAAATCCTTCGAGGGGGACCGGGACGGGGTGGAAAGGGGCCTGGAGGATGCCCTCTACCTGGCGCGGATCTGCGGATACGCCCAGGGCCTTTCCCTGCTCCGGGAGGCCGGCACGGCCTACGGCTACGACTGGGACCTGGCGGAGATCGCCCGGATCTGGCGGGGCGGGTGCATCATCCGGGCCGGCGGCGCCGCCGGCCGGGTCCCGGCCCTTAGAAGAACCGTCACCCTCGGGGCCGAACTCGGCATCCCCCTTCCCGCCCTTTCCGCCACACTCTCTTTCCTCGACGCCTACAGGAGCGCCGTCCTTCCCGCCAACCTCATCCAGGCCCAGCGGGACTACTTCGGCGCCCACACCTTCGAGCGAATCGACAAGAAAGGCGCCTTCCACGCCGACTGGAATAGATGAGAATAAAGATTTGCTATGTAACCAAGAGGATACATCCAGAAGATGCGGAAAACCAGGTTATTTCCCTAAAGTGAGAAATATTCCATTGGTGAGGTCGATACCCAATAAACCTGTTGTTGGATAAACAACACCTTGGGTCACCATTCTTCCACCGATTAAAATGGGATTGTTGGGAACGGGAAGAGTTATTTTCCCCCCAATCCCTGGTGAAACCATGAACTCCGCCTGAATGGCAAACAAATCCACGTAGATCAAACCCTTTCCAAATGTGGAATAATTGTTTGTTGGGAGAGTCAACAAGATCACGCCCCCTTGTCCGGGGTTCATGCCAAGAATACTAATAACAGTTTGCCCGCCAAGAACAGGGTCCGTTGCAGTCGTTGAGAATTGTGGGTTCGTGCCGAAGCCAATTTTCTGGGCAGTGGCTCCAGGGAAGTAGGTCCAGGGTTCAAACCCTCTCAACCCGTTGTTGGCGGAGAAATAGATAGTTCCCCTGGAGAGAGTCATTTGGGAGGGGGCGGAACTTCCAGGGCCAGGCGCAATGTCTCCTGCCAATCGGGTTCCGTTGGAGGAGCCGTCCGATATCCACAGCTCATTTCCGTTTTTACCGTCATTGGCCCGAAAAACTACGCGTCTTTCACCGATTGGTGTCAAAGAAGAGGGATTGGAACTCCCAAAGGGATTCGGGTTAATGTTTTTGACTATTTGAGTTCCTTGAGTAGTCCCATCGGTTACCCAAAGTTCATTTCCTGTAAGCCTCCCCCAAGCTGAAAAGAACAACTTTTTCCCTTGGGCGCAAGGATTGGAAAAGTACCCACTTTGCCTCCCAAGGTAAATGTCCTTGAAAAGGTGGGTTCCCACGCGAGAACCGTCGGTTACCCAAATTTCATAGCCATGGTAATAGTCCCAGCCTTGGAAAAAGGCTTTTGAGCCAAGGGCAACCAGATTATAGCCAATCCCCCGGCTGGTTGAATAAATATTGTTGGCTGTCAGGGTTGATGTGTCGATTACCCATAAAGAGTAGTTGGTTGAATTTTGTAGATAGGCCTGGAAGAAAACCTTGTTGTTTGCTGCGACTGGGTTATTGAAATATCCGGAATAGGAGCCTGGCCGTATATTTTTGATGATTTTGGTTCCTGATTTAGTTCCGTCCGTCACCCATGGTTCCTGGCCGGTGTTGGCCTGGGCGCCCATGAAAAAAATCTTGCCCCTATAAGGCAGCGGGTAATCCCAATACCTTGAAAACCCACCCGTTACTTTTACCGTTCCCGATGTGGTTCCGTCGGTCTTCCAGAGAGAATAACCGGTCTTGTCGAAGGCGAAAAAATAGACAAAATTTCCGAGTCGGCACCCATGATAAAAGTGCCCTGAGTTTGCGCCGGGGTAAATGTCTTTTAAAAGCTTTGTGCCGGTTTTTGTCCCATCCGTTCTCCATATTTCGTAGCCGGTAGATGGGGTGTAACCCTCAAAGAAAAGGATTTTTCCCAGGGAAGATGAAGGATGTGGGCCGGATGGTCTCCAATAGTTTCCGGTTGAATTGCTCAGGCTTGCACCATTACCCTTACCTGGATTGATATCTAAGAGCAATTCTGTCCCGAAATAGGTCCCGTCGGTCTTCCATAATTCCCTTCCGTGAATTCCATCATCAGCGGTAAAATAAACCGTTCCCAAGACATCAATAAAATTCCTTGGGTTTGAGTCAAGGCTTGAGTTTCCGCTTCCGTAGATGTCCCCCAGGAGGATAGTTCCATTAGGGGTTCCATCGCTCAGCCAGAGTTCGTTTCCGTGAATTTTGTCTTTAGCGGCGAAGACCAGGAAATTTCCGATTCCGGTCAGGAAGCCAGGGGAAGAAGGGGGGGATCCAGGGTTTAGGTCTTTTACTTCTTTGGTTCCGGCGTGGGTTCCGTCGGTTACCCACAATTCTTCCCCGTTGTCCACGGCCAATCCGCGGCCTTTAAAATACAAAAGGGAGCCCATTATTGTGGGTTCCTTGAAAGTCCGGGTCTTGCTTGTCAGGACCCTGGTGCCCTTGGTAGTCCCGTCGGTTTCCCAAATGGAATAGAGGGAGGTCGTGGGGGTTAGGGCTTCGAATAGGACTTTGTTTTTATACAAAATGGGGGAGTTGAACCCTCCCGAGGATGGTCCGGGAAGGATATCTTTCAATAAAAATGTTCCGGCTTTGGTCCCATCCGTTACCCATGGCTCGAAACCCTTGGGGGTTGTCATGGCGCGGAATATGATTTTATTTCCCAGGGAAATGGCGTTATACCAAAAAGTCCGGAATCCGCCTTTTATAGGTTTTGTTCCTTGGGAGGTTCCGTCAGTAACAAAGAGGGTCCATGTTCCCGGATTGGAAAAGAAAAACGCCTTACCATTGAGGACGTAGGGGAAATACGCGTATCCAGGACCGGTTCCCTTCCAAACGTCCATCAAAATTTTCGTTCCGGAAGTAGTTCCATCCGTTATCCACGGCTCAAAACCTGTTTTAAGGGTGTAGCCTTGGAAAAGGATTTTATTGCCCAAATTCGTAGGGTTGGACCAATAGCTGTTCAAGCCGCTGAAGATTTTCTTGGTGCCTGCCTTTGACCCATCTGATTTCCAGATATCATAAGTCGTTCCGTTGGAGGAGGTCCAGTAAAGGTTTCCTCCCATTATTATGGGATAATAAAAACCTCCTGAGTTTTTCCCGTTGTAAGAGTCATTGAAAAGATAAGTTCCGCCTGGGGTGCCGTCGGAGCGCCAGACCTCTTTTCCGTGGGATCCGTCATCGGCGGAAAAATAGAGGACATTTTTATAGACGAGAAAAGATGAAGGAGAGGAACCGGCTGAACCCGGGTTTATATCTTTTACCATTACAGCGGTAAGCGGGGAGGCCATTGCCTTCCATAATTCGATTCCATGGGATCCATCGGTGGCGGAAAAAAAGAAAAAGGAATTGATTCGAGGGAACTTGTTGTTTTCCCAGGGTTTGGTGAACTTCTGGGTGATCCCCTTGGGGTTGGATGAAGCCGGGTTGGGTTGGGTTCGAGGTGTCAGGTTTATGTCCCTGAGGAGGGAGGGGCTTTGAGCCGGGAGAAGGGAGAAAAACGGGAGTGAAAGCGACAGGAAAAGGCGGAAAGCAAAAAATTTCATTTTTTCTCTCCCATAATTTTAGTGGGGTTTGGTTTCTCCTCGAAGGTGGGCATGGGGGCGTTTCTTTGGTGGCACAATTTAAACAATTTTTCCCAGTATGGGATTAAATACTTGGTCATGAGGAGGGAAAAGTGGATCGGGATGAGACACTTTCTCTTGGGACGCTTTTGGCCTAGAAGGGAGCTTTTGGGGGTTAAGGGGCCAGGGAAAGGTGAAAGGGGGTTAAACCTTTTTTCCCCAGAGCAGGCGCCAGCGGAGGCGGATCTCGGCGAGGTAGTCGGTGGAGAGGTCCCGGTTGAGGGGGCGGACTTCGAGGAGGCGGCCGTTCTTGTCGAAGTAGGCCTTGACCTTGAAGACGGCCCGGCCGGGTTGGAGGCCCATGCCGTAGCGTTCGTCCGAGAGGGTGACGACGGCGCCCTTGGGGGTCTTCTCCAGGGAAGCAGCCACCATGCCCTGGGCGAACCAGGCAAATCGTTTACCCCCCCGGGATTCGAGGGCCTTCTTCACCAGGGGATCGGCGGGAAGGTCCAGGCGGGTCCACCGGATGGGGCGGGGGGCGAGGAGGGAGTAATAACCAACCCTGATGTTTCCCCGGGCGTCCCGGGCAGCAATCCGGCGGAGGAAGAGATTGAACATGGTCGGTGTGGCGCGGATTTCGACGGGACGGAAACCGGTCTTCTCCAGTTGCCTTCTTGCTTCCGCCGAGGCGGGGAAGGCCAGGTATACGCCCAGGGCCAAGTAGGCCGTGGTGCAGGCCAGGGCTCTCCAGGCCCATTTCTTGTGCGTCTTCGGGCGTCCCCGCTTGAAGAGCCCGAAGAGGACCACCGCCGCCAGGGGGAGGCTGTAGAAGAAATCCAGGCTGGCCACGCCGTCCAGGGAGATCCGCCGGTGGGAGAGGGGCCAGAAGAGCTGGGTCCCGTAGGCGGTGCAGATATCCAGCAGAGGGTGGGTCACCAGGGCCCAGAAGGCCAGGTGGATCCAGGTCCAAACCTTTCCCTGCCGCCCCCATGCCCGCCAGGCGAGCCACCCGAAGAGGAGGGCCAGGAAAGGGAGGACCAGGACCGAGTGGGTGACGCTCCGGTGAAAGGTGAACTGGGCCCAGGGGTCCACCCAGTCGGCCAGGATGTCCAGGTCCGGGAAGAGACCGCACAGCCCCCCGAAGACCAGGGCCTTCTTTCCCAGCTTCCTTCCGAAGGCGGCCTCGCCGATGGAAGCCCCCAGCAGGACTTGTGTCACCGTGTCCAAAAAATCCTCCCCTTTCCCCTTCCCCCGCCTCCGGGAGGGAAGCAAGGGAAGGGCCGACCTGGTTTTTCTATGCCTCTTTTACGGCAGATCCCTCCTTATTTCAGAATTCAACGCTGCTTTTTCAGCCAGGCCCGGAGCAGGTCGGGGGAGTCGGTGATGATGCTGGTGACCCCCACCTTCACGCACCAGGCCCAGATCTTGGGGTCGTTCACCGTCCAGACGTTGATCCCCAAACCGGCGTCCCTGAGCCTCTTGACGGTCAACTCCGCCGGGGGGTCCCCGGCGGCCTCGTCGGTTCCCCCGATGCCCAGGCAGGCGATGGAGGGGTTGAGGGCCTGGGCGCCGGCCACGTCCCGCACATAGAGGTCCGGCCGGGCCAGCCTCATGGATGTGAGGAGCTGGACGGGAGGGTGGGGCTCCTTGGCGTGGGCGATGGCGTAGCAGACGGCGTGGTCGAAGGAGGAGATCACCACCCTGTCCACGGTCCCGGTCTTGCGGATCGTCTCCAGGACTTTGGGGACCAAGGGGCCCAAGTGGCCCGGGTGGAAGACCTTGATCTCCACGTTCACCCGCCAGTCCAGGTCCTTGGTGAGACGCAGGGCCTCCTCCAGGGTGGGGATCCGGACCTTCCCCGAGGCGTAGTAGTCGAGCTGTTCCTTGGTGATCCTCCCGTCGGCAAGGGCCTTCTTGCCGTAACGCCTGGCCCACCAGGACCCGGCGTCCAGTTTCTTGACTTCCGCCACGGTAAAGGCGCTGAGCGGTGCGTTGGCCCGCTTGGGGAAGACCTTGGCCACGTTGGTCGTGCGCTTGAGGGTGGCGTCGTGAAGGACCATGGGCATCAGGTCCTTGGTGAGCTGGGTGTCCAGTTCCCACATGTCGGCCCCGGCGGCGTGGCCCGCCCGGGCGGCGGCCAGAGTGTTCTCGGGGCCCAGGGCCCGGCCCCCCCGGTGTCCCGTGACCAGGGGAAGGGCGGTCGGGGCGGGGGTTGAGTTCTTCATCTTTGCCCCCTTGGCGGCGAGGAGAGGCAAGGCGATCAAGGGAAGGGGGAGAAGAGCGAGGTAATAAATTTTCACGAGATCACTCCTTTCTGCCCGGACATGCCGGGAAGCCGGCCATCCTGGACCTGGAGGGGGGAATCCGCAAGGGCCCTCGAGACCTGGGCCGGCCCGGGCCGGGAAGGCGGGATTCTTTCGTCCTCTCCAGGTGGATACAATGCTTCTTTCCGGAACCGGGTCCGGCGACCCCGCCCGCTCGCCCGGATGATCCGGGACAGGCGAGGAAACCGCAGGCCCCTGTCCAGGGAGGACTCGAACGATGAAAAAAGGCGTCCTTCTCGTCTCCGTGCTTTTCGCCGCGCTTTTCTGGGGGTGCGGAACCGACGGCGGAAGCGGTTCTTCGCCCGGGAAGGGGGCGGCGAAGGAGGGAAAGACCATGGAGCTTCGTATTTCTTCTACCGCCTTCCAGCACATGGGAAGCATTCCTTCCAAGTATACGGCGGACGGAGAGAACATTTCTCCGCCCCTGGCCTGGTCGGGCGTCCCCGAGGGGACGAAGAGCCTGGCCCTGATCGTGGACGACCCGGACGCGCCGGGAAACGTCTGGGTCCACTGGGTGCTCTACAATATTCCCCCCACGGCGGACGGGCTAAAAGAAGGGGTCTCTTCTTCCGAGCTTCCCCCCGGGACCAAGGAGGGCCTCAACGACTGGGGAAAGAAGGGTTACGGGGGACCGAGTCCCCCCTCGGGAACCCACCGCTACTTCTTCAAGCTCTACGCCCTGGACACGGTTCTCCCCGAGCTGGGGCGGCCCACCAAGGCGGCCCTGGAGGCGGCGATGGCGGGCCACGTCCTGGCCAAGGCGGAACTGGTCGGAACCTACAAGAGGAAAGGGCGCTGAAGGCATGAACAAGGCCGGAATGGATCGAAGGGATTTTCTCCAGGCCCTGGGGTTGGGGACGGCCGCCCTCGGGCTCGGGAGCTGCGCCTCCTTCTCCCGGACCTCCCCGGGGAAAGGAAAGGAAGACCTGCCCAACTTCGTGGTCATCTTCACCGATGACCAGGGCTGGGCCGACGTGGGGGTCTTCGGCGCCAAGGGGTTCAAGACGCCCAACCTGGACCGGATGGCCGCGGAAGGGATGAAGTTCACCACCTTCTACGTGCCCCAGGGGGTGTGCAGCGCTTCCCGCGCCGGGCTCCTCACGGGCTGTTATCCCAAGCGGGTGGGCATCGCCGGCGCCCTGATGCCCTGGTCCAGGATCGGCCTCAACCCCAAGGAGGTCACCATCGCCGAGATGCTCAAGCCCAGGGGATACGTCTCGGGCATCTTCGGCAAGTGGCACCTGGGCTGCCGGAAGAAGTTCCTGCCCCTCCAGCAGGGTTTCGACGAGTATTTCGGCCTGCCCTACTCCAACGACATGTGGCCCGTGGACTACGACGGGACCCACCTCTCCAAGGAGCATCCCGGGAGCAAACCCTGGAAGCTCCGCTACCCGGAACTGCCCCTCATCGAGGGCAACAAGAAGGTCGGCGAGATCCGCACCCTGGAGGACCAGGGGAAGTTGACCACCCTTTACACGGAGCACGCCGTCCGGTTCATCGAAAAGCACAAGGACCAGCCTTTCTTCCTCTATCTGGCCCACTCCATGCCCCACGTGCCGCTGGGGGTCTCCAAGAAGTTCAAGGGGAAGAGCGAGCAGGGGATGTACGGCGACGTGATCATGGAGATCGACTGGTCCGTGGGGCAGGTCCTCAAGGCCCTCGAGAAGAACGGCCTGGACGAGAAGACCCTGGTGGTCTTCACCTCCGACAACGGCCCCTGGCTCAACTTCGGCAACTGGGCGGGAAGCGCCGGGCCGCTGAGGGAGGGCAAGGGAACCATCTGGGACGGCGGGGTACGGGAGCCCTGCATCATGCGCTGGCCCGGAAAGATTCCGGCCGGGACGGTCTGCGGCAAGATGGCCTCCACGATCGATCTCTTCCCAACCTTCGCCTACCTGGCGGGGGCCGAGCTTCCGCGCCACAAGATCGACGGGGTGAACATCTGGTCCCTGATGAAGGGCGTGCCCGGGGCGGAACCGCGGAAGGAATACGCCTTCTATTATCCCACGCGGAAAGGGTGGCAGCTCCAGGCGGTCCGCAAGGGCCGGTGGAAGCTTCATTTTCCCCATCCCTACCGTTCCTACGAGGGGATGCCCAGGGGGCACGACGGCTGGCCCGGGCCCACCAAGACGCGGTGGACGCCGCTGGTCCTCTACGACATGGAGGCGGATATCACCGAGCGGAAGGATCTTTCCAAGAAATACCCCCGGGTGGTGAAGGAGCTGGAAGCCCTGGCCGAGAAGTTCCGGGAAGACCTGGGGGACATCGGGCGGAAGGGCAAGGGCGTCCGCCCGCCGGGAAGGATCTGAATCCCGAAACAGGCGGAAGGGAACATCGCGGGCCGACGTTCGGCGCCGAAGACGGCGCCTCCGGCGGCCCCTACACCCAGGATGGGAATGTAGGGGACGCCCGAGGGACGGCTGAAGGCCGTCCCGACGGTCGTCCCGGGGTTTTCCCATGGGCGGGATGATTCCGGATTCCCGGAACCATCGCGGGCCGGCGTTCGGCGCCGAAGACGGCGCCTTCGGCGGCCCCTACACCCACGGTGGGGATGTAGGGGACGCCCGAGGGACGGCCGGAGGCCGTCCCGACGGTCGTCCCGGGGTTTTCCCATGGGCGGGATGATTCCGGATT
>CAYQBW010000019.1:0-13024 GCA_964415725.1 uncultured Planctomycetia bacterium | reverse complement strand
CGCAAGAGCGCCTTGTCGCCCGCGCCTTCCTCGTCGACCTCGGTGCGCTGGTCGCTGCTTCCAAGCTCCCCGAGGCCTCGGCGACCAGGCCATGCTCGAGCGCTGGCCAGGCCCTCGACTCCCTGCCCCTGGGCCAGCGCGTGGACACCTGGGCCCTGGAGGCCTTCCAGGACGGAAATTGGGTGGAATTCGCCAAGGGTCAGGCCATCGGCAACCGTCGCCTCCGGCGGGGAAAGCCCGTCACCACCACCAAGGTCCGCCTCCGCCTCACCGGCCCCGTCTGCCCCGCCCTCAGCGAATTCGGCCTCTCCAAGCAATAGGTCCTAAAGCCCCCAAAAGCCTGAAGAGCTATTTTCGTTTACTCAAGCCGGGCAATTAATTCCGACTCAACTCCCTCCTGATCCATTCAGGTATTTTCTTGTTTTCTACAATTGTTTTCAGGAAACATTCCCTCCAACGGGAATCGAATTTCCGCTCCCAGCCGAGGAAGTCTTTAAAAATCCCGACGGTTCGGAGACTCACCTTTTCCTCCAGGATACTAAGCACACCTCCGAGGAATTTGACCTTCTTCTCCAGTGGGCAGGCTCGGTCTTCAAGGACATAAACCATGCTAGAGTTGACGATTTCTTCCCCTGCCTTTCCGAGCCATTCCACGTATTTCCCCTCTACACCATCCTCATACCCGCCGGGGTGAAGAATGGCGCTATCGAGAACAATCTTGTTCCCAACTCCACCGAGATTGTTCTCTTGAAGAAACCAGAAGTTACCCGTGAATATTTCAAGTCCTCGTTTCCCATATCCCTCCACAAAGTTTTGTGCAATCAATGCCAGAATCCCTTTGCACGCGGCGCTTCTCTCCTTCGGATCGCGCGGCACCTGGACCAGCTTGTCGGACACAAGTTCCGAATAAATATCGGCGCACAGACCCCAGGAGGGATCACCCTGCCCGTGGGCCGCCATAAATTTCGCAAGGTATCTCCCTATCCTTCCCCATACATCCTCGTTGATTCCTGAAGGGGAGGCAACGTTAAGGGCTATCCACAAACAGAACAACTCCTCTCGCTGAAACTCGTGTTTACCACATGCCTTTTTTGAAAAATCCTGGATATAGACCCTGGAAGCGGCCTTGGAGGCGCCCAACGCCGAGCGGAGCAGGTAATTCGGCCGATGATCGGTTTTTTCCGCCAAAGTTTTAACCGCGGCCTCGCCGCGGGTTTCATCGGCTTCAAACAAGTAAATCAACGCTTGGGCTCGAACATCATCCCTGAACGCTTCGTCATTGACGATGAAATCCAGAAGATCGACCCACCCCTCGCCCCATACCCTCTTTCTGTATATTTTCCAACCCAGCGCCAGGGCTACAGTTCCGGGGTTGGCCCACCAGCGCATTGCGTCGGAATCCTTGAGAACAAGACAATAAGCCCTCATATCGTCTTCTCTTACACCCACAGCCGGAGAACCAAGGGCTGGAAGATTGAAAAGATGATAAGAAGACCTCCTGGAGGAAATGGTTTTGCCGATTATTTTTTCCCCCTCCGGAGAGACACCAACGATATCGATGAAAGGAAGAAGCCCCTCGGGTTTTTCCTTCGCCTTAGGCAGGCCCTTCAGGAAACCAACCAGGCTCTTGGGCTCCAGGCCTGCCGCCAACTTGACACTGGAGGCCCATTTTCCCTTCCTAGCCTCTCTGACAGCCTTTTCCCAGGTGTCATTGAGGGTTCCCTGCCCTAATAAAAAACCAAAAGACACCCCCGAAAAGAGAAAGAAAAAAACCAAATTCCTTGCCTTCATCTCGCCTCAACCCTTCAAAGAACTCACTCAATTTGAATCAAATAAATCCCCGGCCCAATCGAGCCGGAAGTCCATTTCAAGATCGACAACCCGGAAATCCACCGGCACCCGATGAACCACGTTTTCCTTTTTGAAGACAAACTCCTTCCGTATGTCTTCCAAGCTCTCGAAAATAAAATTGAAATCCTCCCCCTCCTTGTCCTCCAAGTCGACATATGACTCTGGGTTCGGGAAAAAACGGATGTCCCTTTTCCCGCCAAGAGGCGCTTCCCGATTGACGATTACCGCGCATCGCCTTCCAGGAAGCTCTTCCGGTATTTTTGCCTTCTCATTTTCCCCGGAACGCACATATGCGCGGAAGTAGATCTCATCTTCTTTTCCGTCTTCCCACTCTAAAAATTCCGGACATTCCCGAAAATCAAAGGGCCCCTTCCAGGGGAAAAAAGCCCATACGGAAAAACAGTCGGCAAGGGGATCAAAAAACCCAAATCGTACATGACCCATCGCCTCACCCATGAAAGGGATCTTGTTGCGATAACGAACCACCAGGGCGGGGGCGCCTTCCTGCCCGCCTCCAAGAAACCTCTTCCGAACGAGCCCTTTTTCCCAGGCCCAGAATTTCCCCGAATACGCAAACTGGAGCCCATAACGATCCACCATCTTCATGAGTTCACATTCGAGGTCCTCCTTGGCGTCCGGGAAGCCTCCGCCCTTTTCGCCCACACTCCATCCAAGGGAACAAAGAACATAACCGAAACCAGCACCGTGCCCCCACCCTACCCTTATCCTCCAGTAATTTAGAGGTTTATGATTACGAATAATCTCGAACAAAGCGTCGACCCAAGGAACCTGGTAAACCCCGGGAAGCTCGAAGGGATCCAGGATGACGTGAATCGTTCTATCTTCCCCATCCCACCCAAGAAGGCAGGTATCATCGAACCACCCATATTCCTCGAGGAGATGCTTTATTTTCTCGCGTATCAGCTCAAACTCATTTTCTCTTTCCTCTTCCGTCGACGGAGGAAACCAGTCTTTTGACACATCAAAGACCTCTCTTGGATCCCACTCCACAGGCTGCCCTCCCTTTCTATTTTAGGAAAGTCCTCCGACCGGGTCCGAAATCATACACCTTCCTTTACCGGTTTCCAGAAATTGAGAAGTATTATTCCGGAGGAATCCGAAACGGTTCTCACCAGGATTTCCATTCCCCTCTTTTCCGCCCGCCTCAAAAGATCCTGGATACAAACACGTTCCTCATATAGCCCCTCGTTATACTCGGCTTTTACGTAAATAGCCCCTTTCCCTGAGAGCCATGAATGGAATTTCTTGGACGGCAGGGACAAAATCACCGTTCCCAACGCGCCCTTCTTCCAGTCGATCAGCGAAGCGTGTTCCTGATCATCCAAAAACCGGGCTTCTTTTACAGCCACCTTGAGTTTCTTCAGCTCCTTGAAAACACGCGCGCAAGCCTGGCTTGAGTCCTCTTTCCTTGGGACCAGGCCCACTTCACGAAAAGGAGGATACAACATTACCTTGTAGGAGCAACATCCGCCAATCAGCAGGAGAAAGCTGACCAGTATGGCTTTCAATTTTTTCCCTCGCCCAAAAGAAGAAGGAAGCCTCCACAGAAATATGGATTTCCGCCCATTTGACAAAGGTCGTTTGGTGAAAGCGCGACCAGCATTTTCCTTTCCCAATCCTTTTTTTGAAACATTACCCCCATTGGGCTTAATGGGCAAAGCTTATTCATAAACCCAACTATCTCCATAACCGGCCATTTCCCCCTAACCATTTTAGGTCCGACGCCCACTTGCCAGGACCTTGGATCATTGGGGTTTCCACCGTTTTCCACCAAAATTACGGACCAATCAGGAGGGGAGCCTTCTCTAAAATATACCCCATCCATAGTCTGCACAAAATCGCAGGAAAACATAATTTCCAATAAAAGACAGGCCAATATTGTCCTAATCGACCTGAATACGGCGAACGGTGAAAACGAGTGGGTTGTCGGCCCAGGATTCCGCCACCGGCGGCGCCACCCGGTTCTTGAGTCCCAAAATTGTGCCCCCATCTGCGTCCTCTCAGAAAAATCCATAGCCGTGTCCTTTCCGGCCCCAGCCAGGGATTACCTGAAGGATACCGACATCTTCCAGAAACACCAACTCATCAATCGCTAACATTTTAGTTTTGAATCCGGTCACCCCACCGTTTTCCGGACATGGTTGTTGGCCAGGGTGACTCATTAGGTTTTGCCTGAGGGGCCTGGAGATACCTGGCCGTGTGAACACTCGGTGGGCGGAAGGCCCCTTGGTGGCGAAATAGTTCAGGGCGCTCCGCGACTTCCGGGCCCTGGACGCCTTCCAGGGGGCATGTGGTTCGACATGATCCACGAGGCAAAGGCGGACAATTTCGAGCTCTTTCTTCTCCACCGCAGGCTCCCCTGGTGACTGGACATTTCCCCCCACTTCCTTCATATTCCATTTTCTTTCATCAATGCAGGGGGCCATCCAAGAAAAGGTCAGGAGTCATGCGCCACTCTTGGTTTTCTTTCCTTTTATGTTTTTCTCTCCTCCCCTTTCTTCCCTTGGGAGCCGGGCTTCGGAGCCAGCAGAAGTTCGTGAACATGACCAGGTACAACCTGCCATGGAGGTCCGGAGGGACCTATTCCCTGGCCTTGGGTGATTTGACGGGGGACGGCCTTCCCGACCTGGTGGTGGGGTCGAGTTCGAATCCCTCCCTCTTCTTCAACGCGGGGCCCGGCCGGTTCCGGAACATGACGCCAAGGACGATCTCCCAATGGTGGCGAGGCGACAATTACGCCGTCCTTCTCTTCGACGCCGACGGTGACGGAGACCTGGATATCCTATTCGGCAAGGGCCCGCTGGTCCAGAATCGCCTCTACTTGAACGACGGCAAGGGCGGTTTCAAGGACGTCACGGCCACCCTCCTTCCCCAAGCCACGGATTACACCAAGGCCCTGGCAGCGGGGGACCTGGACGGCGACGGGGACCAGGATGTCCTGGTGGGGAACGACTCCGGAAATTCCAAGATCCTGGTCAACTACGGAACCAAGGGTTTCAAGGACGAAACTTCCTCCCGGATCTCCGGCCTTTTCCCTCCCGCGAAAGAAATCAAGCTCGTGGACCTGGACGGCGACAAGGACCTGGACATCCTTCTCGCGGGGATCCTCGCCAAGGTCTACCTGAACAACGGCAAGGGCGTGTTCCAGGATTCCACGTCGGCTCTCTTCCCCTCTTCCAAGATCTACGCCGATTCCTTCGCCGTGGGAGACATAGACGGCGACGGGGACCCGGACATCCTCTTCGCCTGGTCCACCGCACCCCTCCGCCTTTTCCGGAACGACGGAAATGGGAAATTCATTGAGGCGCCTTCTTCCAACCTCCCCGCCCACAAGGGCCGGATCAACGACCTGGCCTTGGCCGACTTCGACGGAAACGGCTCCCTCGACATCCTGGCCGCCACGGGGGGTTCATACCCGGAGCAAAAAGTTTTGCTCTTTACGAACGACGGCAAAGGCCGCTTCACGGACCGCACGGCGGAACTTCCCGGGGGGGCGGACGTGACCAAGTGCCTTGCTGTCGGGGACATCGACGGAGACGGCGCCCCCGACGCAGTGATCGGAAACTTCTACAAGAGGAACCGCCTCTGGATCAACGACGGCCGGGGAAAGCTCCTCGATCTGACGGACTCCCCCTTCTCCTGGCGCCAGGACGGGTTTATGTCCCTGGCCCTGGCCGACGCCGACCGGGACGGGGACCTGGACGTAGTCCTAGGCTCCACCGGTTCTTCCCCGACGGCCCTCTACTACAACGACGGAAACGGAAACTTCCTCCGGGCCGACCCTTCCTCTTTCCCCGGAAACAAGGACCACACCTACTGTATCGTTCCCGTCGATACGGACGGTGACGGCGACTTGGACTTGTTTCTTGGGTCCTCCCCGCGGGACAAGCTCTTCCTGGCCGACGGCAAGGGAGGGTTCCAGGACGTCTCCCTGGCCGCCCTTCCTTCCCTCAAAAATTATTCCCGGGCGGCCGCTGCCGAAGACCTGGACGGGGACGGCAAGCCGGAATTGATCCTGGCCAAGTACGGCCAGAACGTCTACCTGGCCAACAACGGGTATGGAGGCTTCGCCGACGCGACCTCCACCCACCTTCCTCCGGTGAGCGCCAACACCTACGGTCTCGCCCTTGGGGACGTGGACGGCGACGGGGATCCGGACCTGGTCACGGCCAATTACAAGGGGCAGGACCGCCTCTACCTGAACAGCGGCAAGGGCAGATTCCTGGACGGGACGGCGGGGCGCCTGCCCGCGGCCAACGATCCCTCCACGTCTGTGGCCCTGGGGGACGTGGACGGCGACGGTGACCTGGACCTGGTCGTGGGCCTGGCGGGAACCTATGGGGGCCAGAACCGCCTCCTCTTGAACGACGGAAAGGGAAAGTTCTCCGACGCCACCAAAGCCCTTCTCCCTTCCTACCTTGACTCGACCTACACGGTCCTTCTCAGGGACATGGACGGAGACGGCGACCTGGACATCCTCTTCGGGAACATCAAGCAGGACCGAATCTGTCTCAACAACGGGAAAGGCCGGTTCACCGAAACGACCACGGCCATGTTCCCCGCCAAGACGGGATTCCAGGACGGGGGCGTCCTCGGGGCGGGAGACCTGGACGGAGACGGGGACATCGACGTCATCTCCAAGGATCCGGGCCTAGGTTTCTGGCGGAACACCCTGCGCCAGGTGAACGCCGTCTTCGCTCCCCGGATGGGGAACCCCTACGACCTGGATATCTACGGCCCCCGGGGAGCCTCGGCCGTCCTGCTCCTTTCGCCATGGTCCAGGAAGACTCTCATTCCCCCCTTCGGGACCCTGGGCGTAGACCCGGCCTTCCTCCTTGCCTTTTACGCCGGAACGATTCCCTCCCCGGGAAAGAGGACCCTCTCCTTCCCCGTCCCGAGGGACTCGTCCCTCGCCGGGGCCCGCCTCTTCTTCCAGTCGCTGATCGTGGGCCCCGGCCCGCTTTCCGCGAGCCGGTTCACCAACCTCTTCCCCGACCGGATCCGTTACCGCTGAAAAGGAAAAGAACCGAGATGAATCCTCTGAAAACCCTCGCTCTCGCCTCACTCTTTCTTCTGTTGCCCCCTTCCCCGGGGAAAACGAGGGCCCAAACCGGGACTCCTCTCTTCCAGGCGGACGGTCCCGCGTACCTTCCCCGCCTTTTCGAGCCCACCAGCGCTTGCGTCACAGGGGATTTCGACGGAGACGGGGACACGGACATCATCGTCTCGTCCCTCGTCCCCGGCTCCGCCGTCTTCAAGTATCCCGTCCGCCTCTACCTCAACGACGGTTACGGGGTCTTTCACGACGCCACGGCATCCCACATGCCGAATCTCCAAACCGGGGGGACGTGCCTTGCCGCCGGGGACGTCGACAAGGACAGCGACCTGGACATCGTCGTCGGCGTTTACGGTCGAACTTCCCAGAACACCCAGAACCTACTGTTCCTCAACCAAGGGAAGGCCTTCTTCAAGGACGCATCCGCGTCGAATCTCCCCCAGGTCTACGGAAGGGCCTATGACGTAAGGCTTTCCGACGTGGACAAGGACGGGGATCTCGACCTCGTCTTGGGAATCGGGGGAGGCCCCAACGCCCTCCTCCTCAACGACGGCAAGGGCCGGTTTTCCAAGGCCCCTTACACCATGATGCCCGGCACCAGGGCCTCGACCCGGGCCGTCGCCCTGGCGGACCTGGACGGGGACGGGGACCCGGACCTGGTGACAGGAAACCTGTGGGACCCGAGCCGGGTCTACTTCAACGACGGGAAGGGCACTTTCCGTTCCATCCCGGGAAGGTTTCCCACCGCAAGAGCCCGGACCATCGGCGTTTTCGCCAGGGACTTCGACAGGGACGGAGACATCGACATCCTGCTCGCCAACACCGGCGCCGCCTCGCGGCTTTTCCTGAACGACGGAAAGGGATATTTCAAAGACGCCACCGCGTCTCACATGCCTTCCAAGTCTTACAACATCACCTGCGTGGACGCGGGCGACATCGACGGAGACGGCGACACGGATCTCGTCTTCGCCTCGTTCTACCGGGACACTTACATGGCCAGGAGAGCGAAAGGAGTCGTCTACCTGAACGACGGAAAAGGGGTCTTCCATGAGTCCACCGCGCCGGGAACGGCCTTCTCCTGGGAGATCGTTTCGGCTCTTCGCCTGGCCGATCTCGACAAGGACGGGGACCTGGATCTCCTGGCCTGGGGGGAGGAAGTAGACGACCGCCTCCTCTTGAACGACGGCAAAGGCCGGTTCCTGGACCTGTCCGCCGGGGTCCTCGGGGCCCAACGCCGATGGACCATGGGGGCCTGCTTCGGGGATTTCGACGGAGATGGAGATCCGGATCTCCTCACCTTGGATTACAAACTTCCTTCCAGGCTCCTCCTCAACGACGGATACGGCCTCTTCCGGCAGGCGCCCCCTTCCAGTCTCCCCCCCATCAAGGCCCCAATGTCCGTGGTCCGGGGCGACCTGGACGGGGACGGCGACCTGGACCTCCTCGTGGGGAGATACGGCCCGCCCCTGGTCCTCCGCAACGACGGCAAGGCCGTGTTCCGGGACGTTTCGTCCACATCCCTTCCTCCGGTTTCCTTCGGCTCCGCCGCGATCGCCCTGGGAGACCTGGACGGCGATGGGGATCTCGATTTCCTGGCTTGCACCAAGTCCTACATGTACCACCTGGTCCTGCTTCTCAACCAGGGAAAGGCGAAGTTCACCGAGGCCACCTCCTCGAATCTCCCGGGGACCGGTTTCAAAGGCTATCCCAGTCTCCTGGACGCCGACGGGGACGGGGACCTGGACGTCTTTTTGCAGACGGAAAGCCAACCCCGCCTCTTCCTGAACGACGGCAAGGGCAAGTTCACGGACATGACATTCCCCCTGCTTCCCTCGCGAACCAGCCCCACCACCACCTCCGCCTTTGGAGACGTGGACAACGATGGTGACCTGGACATCGTCCTTCCGGAATATCCCCAGCCGGTGCTCTACGTGAACGACGGAAAGGGGAAATTCTCCCTGGCGCCTTTGAAGCGGATTCCCGCCCTTTCCGGTTACCCGACCTCGGTCCTCCTGGCCGACATGGACGAAGACGGAGACTTGGACCTCCTCTTCGGTTGCCGGGGAAACCAGCCCGAGGCCAGGAAAAACCTGTTCCTCGCCAACGATGGAACCGGGACCTTCACTCTCTTGAAGAACGCCATGCCCGGCCTGGCGGATTCCACGGCCCTCCTCCTTTCCACCGACATCGACCGGGACGGGGACCTGGACCTCTTCGTGGGAAACAACCCCGGCGGAGCCCCTGAAAGAGACCGGATCTACTGGAACCTCACCCGCCAGACGAATTTCAGCCGCATCCCCAGGTTGGGATTCCCCCTTTCCGTGGACTTCCATTCACGGCTTTCCGCCGGGAAAACCCGCCTGGCCGTCCTGCCCCTGGTTTCCCTGGCCAGGACGAGGATCCCCATCCCGCCCTTCGGAACGTTCGGCCTCGATCCCATCACCCTCGTGGGGCTCCCTCTCCTCTCCACCGATCCCTCGACAGCCGGCGCTACAATGGATCTCCAGGTTCCACGGGACCCCGTGCTCGCCGGTTGGAGCCTCTACTTCCAGGGGCTGGTGGAAGGAAGGAAAGGGAGCCGGCCCACCTTCCGCTTCACCAACGTCAAGGGAGGGAAGATCCTGGGTTTCTGAACCATCCAGAACCCCTTGGCCGGAGTTCGTTCCAACCTGTCCTTCTCAGAAGGAAAGGTTGGAGGAAATCTGTCCTTCTGAGAAGGAAAGGTTTCCTGGAACCAGGCCCGCCCGGGCCTCGAGGCCAGGGTTACGGGCCGGTCAACCCAGGAGGGCTTTGACCAGCAATGGAACCGCGTTGAGCCATGGAGGATCTCTTTTTTCACGGATGGGCCAATTATTACATGACCCCAACAGTGGATTCCCTGATTTCCCTCTTACCGAACCGAATTCCAAACGGCATATTTTCATTTCTTGCGTAATTCACCGAGCCTCCCTTTGTTATAATGTTCGCCTTTGGGATATTTCTTGGCTCCACCACAATTTTCTTATCAAAGCTTCCCTTTTCCGAAGGACCGAATCGAAAAGAATTTGTTGGAACCAAAGAATCGCAAGAAGAAGAAAATTGGCCGCGTGATCCCAACTCCGCTCACCATTTTTTAATTTAGAAAAGACTGCGCACAAGAAAATAAAAATAAACACGATCAAACAGAGCATCCGGGCGATAAATGCCGCTTTAATAGCTCCATCCGAAACCTTCCTATTAATTATTTTATTTAGAAGCGCTTCCTCTTTTTTTGTCAAACCTTCATGGATATACCGTTCATTCCCGCTTGGGTCTTGTCTTTCTTCCATTATTGAAATCTCTTTTCTCTAACTTGCCTGAACAGAACCAAATAAACAAAAGGGTGCAACTCGGAGTACGCGGTACGTATGTTTATACCCTGTCCCGGTTTACCGGTTTTTATTGCCAAGAGGTGGGCCTCCAGGGGAAAAACAATAGTTTGAAAAACCAATATTCCCCAAAAAAGGAGGCCCAAGATGGTTGTTATCGAGCCCCATTTTATTCCTGATCTCCCCCGTGTGAAGCACCTCCACGGGGACGCCAGGTAGAAGTTAGGGGTTCTTTCATCTCCCCGAGCCTGCTTCTTGCCCATCTATGAAACCTCCTTTTGGGGGGTAAGCTTCCCCCAAATGGATGTCCAAGGAAATAGTGCACCTACCCACCTCCGTTTAATGCCAAAAGGGTCCGCCGGCACGGGAGCCGGTAATTACGCACAGTGAAGGGGACCAAGAGTTGCACACTATTTAATCGTTCCTGGACTATTTCTCTGACCGGGCCCTATGCAAAGAAACGCGCAATCCTCGAACAAGAGCCGGAGTAATTTTTTCATTGATTTCTGGGGTCGAAAGGCGAAAGAGAACATCAGTAATTATTTCCTGATACCTATCCTCGTAATCTATATTCTCGTTCATTTCCAGAATTTCCGCCCACTCCTTCAACTGCCCACCAGAAAGGGCCCCTTTCTCATAAAGCCCAAGAGCATGATCAATGTCAACAAGCCTTAAAAGGATTCCCCTCTTGAAAGCTGGCTTTGGATTGTTTTCAAGAACAAAGCGTAGTTGCCGAATAAGTTGTTTATAATCCCCATCAAGGAGGACAAATTTCTGAAAAGTGTTTTTTTCCATCATTTTCCTTTTAATTTGTCTTTAATGTGAACAATCTTGCCCTGGGGATCAATAGTAGTCTTTGTATAACTCGTAGTGACACCATTCGCGTCAACAGCCTTCTGATATACAGCCTTCGAACCCGGGACTTTCCCAGGAACTTCAGAAGTAAACACAACTCCATCACCAAGTTGATCTACTTTTACACCTGTATTTCCTTTGGGAAGCTTTTTTTAATCGGGCAAGGTTTGAAGCCTGACCCTCAGTTAAAAGGCAGGCATCCTTGGGCAAAACTGCCCCCCCCTTGCGGTAAGAAGGGAGCCGGACGGGGGTTCGTAGTTCGCAAGCCCCCATTCCTGGCGCAGTTCGAGGGTTACCGAGCACTCTCCACCGGTGCAGACCTGGTCTGCGATGTCGAAGACCCAGACGCGAGTTTCGGCGCCAGAAGCCGTGCTCGCGAGCGCGATCCCCGGTGCGAGAAAACTCGCCAGGACGCACAGCAGCGGGAAGATGCGCCATCGATTCAGCATGGATCCAGTATCTCGCATAGGGCTGGCCCGGGCAAGGTTGCATGGCACGCCAGGACTCCCTGATCCTTGGGGAAGTTCACCAGGAAGGAATCGATGCACCCGGCCCTGAAGGTATGCCAGTGCATCGTGGCTCTTTTTCAAGGTCGCGTGGTAGTAATCGATCACCCGCCGCAAGAGCGCTTGGTCGCCCGCGCCTTCCGCGTCGCCCTCGGTGCACTGATCGCCGACTCCAAGCTCCCAGACGTCCTCGGCGACCAGGCCATGTTCGGGCGCTGGAAGGCACTCGACTCCCTGCCCCAGGGCGAACGCCAGTGCATCCTCGACGTGCTCGACAGCCCCCTCCACGACGCGCAGGCCAGGATCGCGTTCGCGAAGCCGGGGTAAGACCTAGGAGACGCCATGGGACCCAACAACACCGAGCAGAAGCTCCTCGACAAGATCCGCAGCCTCCCGCCCGAGAAGGCTGCCGAGGTCGAGGACTTTATCGATTTCCTCCGCCTGCGCGAGAGCGACCGCGAGCGAACGCGCACCGCCAGCCGGATTTCCGAGGACGCTTTCCAAAAGGCCTGGGACAACGCCGACGATGCCGACTACGACCGGCTATGAGTTCGGGGACCTCGTCCTCGTCCCGTTCCCCCTTCACCGACCGGCATACGACGAAGCGCCAGCCCGCCGTCGTCGAAAGCTTCGAGTGCTACCACGCCGAACGCCCCGACCTGATTATCCTCGCCGTTACCAGTCAGGTGCGCGCGGCACCGACAGTCGGCGAGGCCGCGATCGGGAATCGGTGAACGGCACCACAGCTGATTACTGCCCCACCGCGGTCAGCTGTCCTCCAGATTCACTGCTCCAGGGTCTTCAGCTCTCTGCCCCTCGTAGACCAGCGAGAGCTCGGAGATCTCCGGAGGCCACGGCTCCTCGTAAGAAAACCCCTCGAGGAAGTCCAGGTACCCCTCCGTAACAAAGAGCGCGAAACCCGCCCCGTATTTTAGGCCGCTGATCTTTCCACCAACATCGCGGATCTGGATCCGTGGACGGGAAGTGGGAGCGGGCTCGACGGATCGGTCTACCTTGAGATTCGTGAAGAAGCCGTGACCGGTGAACTCCCGGCTGCTGACCTCGCAGGAACCCAGCTGGGCGCGCAGAGATGACAAGACCGGATGGTTGCCGGCGAGTAACTTCTCCAGCACTGCACGTTCGAAGGCATTCAACCGCCGCTCCTCGTTGCTCATCGCCACGCGCTGCCAATCCTGAAGACGCCATCGACCACTGTGCCTCGTACGGTCACATCCACACCGTCAACGATGACGACACCTTCGAACACACCCGTTGCTTTCTCCGCCAGGCTCCCTCCCGACGCCCCCGCCGGGTAGGTGATCACATACACCTTGGAGAGACGGTCGTGCAGGTCGTAGCGGTAGACAAACCAACCGTCGCAGGCCAGG